>CAZIQW010000039.1:0-11326 GCA_964541585.1 uncultured Dehalococcoidales bacterium
CCCCCACCCCCCTACCCTACACTCTTTCCCTACACGACGCTCTTCCGATCTATGTTGGCTGTCCTGAAGGTGACAGACGCTGGTTGCTCTCAGTATTTACGGAGAAAAAACCATGAACAAGAATGACGGATTAGAGAAAAAGCTCCGTTTGATATCCTTCAGCGGTGAGCCGTTTCGAGACCGGACACAGGCCGGACAGCTTCTGGCAGAGGAACTGGATGAGTTCAGGGGTAAAGGAGCGGTGGTGCTGGGGATTCCCCGCGGAGGAATCGTTATCGCTGAAGAACTCGCCCGGAGACTGGATGCTGAACTGGATATCGTTCTGGCGCGTAAACTGGGTGCTCCCGGTCATTCTGAACTGGCTGCAGGAGCTATGGCGGAAGACGGTACCGTCTATTTGAATGAAGAAGTCGTGCGGCAACTGGGTGTGACCAGCCAATATATCGAGCAGGAAAAAATCAATCAGATGAACGAAATCCGGAGACGCAGCCGGCTAATCCGGAGTGTCCTGCCGAAAACACCGCTGAAGAACCGGATGGTTCTCATAACGGATGACGGAGTTGCCACGGGCGCTACCATGGAGGCCGCACTGCGGGCAGTCCGCCAGGAAGGTCCGCAAAGGTTAATAGCAGCCGTGCCGGTAGCTTCAGAAGAAGCCTTAATCAGAATTTCATCTGATGCTGATGCAATCATCTGTCTGCGTCGACCATATACCTTCTATGCCGTAGGGCAATTTTACCGTAATTTTTTCCAGGTGGAAG
This sequence comes from uncultured Dehalococcoidales bacterium, assembly GCA_964541585.1. Taxonomy (GTDB): domain Bacteria; phylum Chloroflexota; class Dehalococcoidia; order Dehalococcoidales; family UBA3254; genus CAZIQW01. The sequence continues at coordinate 762 of CAZIQW010000039.1, forward strand.
ACCAGGATGTCTTGAGAATCCTGGAGAAGGAAGCCGGTAGAAGAGCCGGCAGCACTGCCTGAACCAGCCCGTCTTGCCTTACGTAGAATGATAACCAACTGCTTCCTGCTCATCTATCACCTGCGGTTATATAGGCCTTGACATGTAGTAAATGTAGTAATATACTGTATATACTACAATATAAACACGGGTAGAAATAGCCGGAAGGCGGTGATATGAGGAAAGCGAACTCTAATAAGCAGGAGTGGATTATCAATGCGGCTATACGGTTGTGGCAGCAGGCCCATGACGTGGATAAAGTCAGCCTGATGGATATTGCTAAAGAGGCCGGAGTCTCCCCCACCACTATCTATAATAATTTTGGAACTCGAGAAGGGTTAATCCAGAGAGTTATCCGGCAGCTGATGGAGAATATCATGGAAAAACAAGATGCCATCCTGAGGAGCAATTTACCTTTTCCGCTGAAGATGCAGCAATCACTGGCCTCCAAGATGTCCAGTATGGAGGGGATGCAGTCAAGCCTGCTGGACAAATTCAGCAGCGATCCGGCAGTCGGCAAATACCTGGATAAGATTTACGATACCGGGGTGAAGTCGATGATGAGCGCCCTGATAGAAGACGGGAAAAAACAGGGATACATTCGCCCCGACCTTTCGGAGGAAATGGTAATGCTTTATCTGGACATAATTAAAGAGGGCGGCAAAGCCTGTGCCGGAAAGCTGTATGAAATTGCCGGGGATAAAGTCAAAATGAAGGAATTGAGCCATATCTTTTATTGCGGGCTTTTTCAGAAGGATGTTGATTTTGATTTCGATGCCGCGGCCCAAAAGGAGGACAAATGAGACAGGAAGCTATTACAGTGGAAAATCTGTGTTATCGGTACGGCAAACTGACAGCCGTGGACGATATCAGCTTTCATGTGGCCCGCAAGGAGATAATGGGCTTTCTGGGACCCAACGGCGCCGGGAAATCGACTACGGTAAAGGTGCTGACCGGACAGCTAAAACCTCAAGAGGGACGGGTAATTCTGCTGGGTATGGATGTAATCAAAGATATTGATAAGGTACAGTCCCGAATAGGAGTCTGCTTTGAACAGCCCAATCTTTATGAGCAGATGTCTGCACTGGAGAATCTGGAGCTATTCGCCCGCATTTTTGGTTTGAGGGGTTTTGACGGGTTCGCTCTGCTGAAAAGGGTGGGGCTGGAAGGAAGGGAGAAGGACAGGGTGGTGAATTATTCCAAGGGTATGAAGCAGCGCCTGATGGTGGCCCGTTCGCTGGTGAATCAACCGGAGGTTCTTTTTCTGGATGAGCCGACTTCCGGACTGGACCCGGTCTCAGCGGATTCGATACGTAATCTGATACTGGCCGAACGGGAGCGAGGCGCGACTGTTTTTCTGACTACCCACGATATGTGGGAGGCGGACAAGCTCTGTGACAGAGTGGCCTTTTTGAACCAGGGAAAAATAGCTTCTCTGGATACGCCGCATAACCTGAAGCAAAAATACGGACACAGGTCGCTTTCGGTAAAGGTGGCTGAGGATGGGAAATTAAAGGAGCGGATTATCTCTCTGGACAATCCGGATACCTCTGAGGCAGTCAGAGACCTATTCAGCCGGGAAAAGGTAGTCACGGTGCACAGCCAGGAGGCTACACTGGAAGATATATTCCTGAAGGTAACCGGACGGAGGCTTCATGAATGAATGCCCGTTTGATATCCACGTTGATTAAAAAAGACCTGGTACTCTTCACCCGGGACCGCTTCTACTTCCTGATAACCGTTGTCGGTCTGGTTCTTTACATCATCCTGTATATGGTCTTGCCGTCAACCGTCGATGAGACGCTGCATCTGGGGATTTATGCCCCGGGGGAACCGGAGATAAACCAGGCGGTTCTTGAAGAAGACGGTATTGCCGTCATGCCTTTCAGCACAGAAGAGGAATTACAGGCGGCAGTTAACCGGAACGAATTCCCTGCCGGTATCGCCCTGGAGGAAAATTTTCACCAGATGCTTTTAGACGGGGAGAGACCACAGGTAACGGTCTATTTTTCACGGGAAGCTCCGGAAGAACTTCAGGGGGCGATTACTACTATGATAAGGCAGCTGGCTTCTATAGGCGCGGGAGCAGAGGTGCTGGTGGATATGCAGGCTGAAATACTCGGTCCGGATATGATAGGGGAGCAAATTCCCTGGCGCGACCGGATGGTGCCGATGCTGATAATTCTGATTCTGGGCACCGAAATCCTCAGCCTGGCCAGCCTGGTGAGTACCGAGTTGCAGCAGAATACCGTCCGGGCGCTGCTGGTAACTCCGCTCAAACTCGGTCATTTGTTGTCCGCCAAGGCAATTCTGGGTGTGGCCCTGGCTTTTCTTCAGGTTGTATTGTTTGCCGCCATAGTCGGCAGCCTGACCCGGGAACCGGGCCTTCTGATACTGGTTCTGCTTGCAGGCAGTTTGCTGGTGACCGGTCTGGGTTTCCTGGTAGCCTCACTTTCTCGCGATATGATGGGTGTTACTTCCTGGGGAATGATTATAGTAGTTATCTTCTTTATTCCGTCTGTCGGCGTTCTGGTACCCGGTTTCATTTCCAACTGGGCGGGAATTATTCCGTCATACCATCTGACAGATGCGGTCAACCGGATAACTAACTACGGCGCCGGTTTTGGAGATATCAGCGGTCATCTACTGGTTATACTTGCCTGGAGCGTTGCCTTTGCTGTTACCGGAACTGTCCTGCTGAGGAGGCGCTACAGATGAAATTAAGCCGTGTTTTGACGCTGTTGGGAAAGGATGTCCTCCATGGTCCCAGGGGTTTTATCCTGACCATGATTGTTGGAGCGCCGATATTGATTACACTGGTTGTAAACCTGGTTTTGGGCAATTTGCTGGATGATTCACCGGTGCTGGCTGTAGCTGATGAAGGCGACTCACTACTGGTGAGTTTGTTAAGGGATACTCCGCAAATCCGGGTTATTGAACATGTTTCGCCGAAAGACTTAAGGGATGCGGTGTCACGGGGCGCGGCCGATTCAGGCATCATATTACCGGCAGGGTTTGATGAGACGATTACCTCCGGGGAGACAGTTCGGGTTACAGTCTATTTCTGGGGGGAAAGCCTGGCCAGCGACCGTTTGATTATTGCCTCCACACTGCTGGATACGGCTGATGAACTCAGCGGGCGGGCCGAGCCTGTTACCCTGGAAACGGTCGTTCCGGAGGGTGACGCTGAAATTCCCTGGAACCAGCGCCTGCTTCCTCTGACGGTCTTGATTGCTGTCTTCTTCGGGGGGCTGATGCTGCCGGCGACATCATTGATTGAAGAGAAACAAAAACGGACCCTTCAGGCATTGTCCGTCACCCCGGTTAACTATACCGAGATTTTCGTTGCCAAAGCGGTACTGGCGGTAATTCTCAGTCTGGTGATGGCGGGTATTATTTTACTGATAAACCAGGGCTGGGGAAACCAGCCGTTTATCCTGGCCCTGGTATTACTGCTGGGCGCCGTCATGGCAGCGGAAATCGGCCTTATCCTGGGCACGCTGATTAAGGATATGAATACCCTTTTTGCCATCTGGAAATTCGGCGGATTAATCCTTTTCGGCCCGGCCATTATCTATATGTTCCCCGGGCTGCCGCAGTGGCTGAACTACTTTTTCCCGACCTATTATGTAACCGGACCGATAATGGATATCAATTTCGGCTCGGTGACTGCGGAGACCTGGATACAACTGGGAGTAGCGGCAGCCATAATTATTGCGCTGGCTTTCGTCCAGACAAAAGTTATGCCGTTTCTAACCGGAGAAGCTTCTTCCCGGCGTGCCGGAGTTTTTCTCAAGCGGGGCCGGGTTAATTAAATAAGCCGGTGATTATTTAAATCTTGCTAGCTGCTGCTCCAGTCGCCGGAGTTTATCTTGACCATCAGCAAGCCGGTCACGCTCTTTCTGGACAACCGCGGCCGGGGCTTTGCCGGTGAATGCCGGGTCGTTAAGGCGGCCTTCCAGCCTCTCAACGTTGGATTTAACCTCTTCCAGTTCTTTCTGAAGCCGGCTCTTCTCCGCTTGCATATCTACCATGCTGGCCAGGGGTATTACTACCTCGGTATCCCGGAGCACCATGACCAGGTCCTTTTCATCTGAAGCGCCCTGATGTCGGGTGCTCAAAAATTCCAGCGGCTTTGCCTGGGCCAGATTTTGCACCGTCTGCTGGTACGGCTGGAGGACAGGGGCCAGACTGCCGGCATAGATATGAGCTTCAACCCATTTATTATTCTCCACCCTGTGCTCGGCTCGTACGTTCCGGATGGAACGTACAATTTCGATTACCGAATCAATGACATGCTCCGATTCGGGGTCGATGGCTTTTTCATCCCCGGCCGGATAGGCAGCAATCATAATGGACTCGGGCCAGTTATTCTCCATGGATAATCTCAGTTTAAGCGTCTGCCATAACTCCTCGGTGATGAAGGGCATGTAGGGATGCAGCAATCGAAGAGAAGACTCCAGGACATAGACCAGCACCGGGATGGGCGAGACAGCCTTTTCATCCCTCAGCCGGATTTTGGCTATCTCGATATACCAGTCGCAAAATTCGCTCCACAGGAAATCGTAGATTTGCCTCTGAGCTTCCCCGAACTGGAAATCTTCCATTAAATTCCCGGAATTGAGAATGACACGGTTCAGGCGGCTCAATATCCAGCGGTCTTCCGCAGGCAAAGCTTTCGGCTCCTCAAGGGTAAGGGAATTCCCCTTAATCCCCTTTTGCCAAAGGGCAAAATCACGAGAAGGCTCGATGCTTTTAATCACGAAGCGGGCAGCGTTCCAGATTTTGTTGGCAAAGTTGCGGCTGGATTCGAGGCGGTTAGCAGACATCTTCATGTCATTACCCGGTGAAGTGCCGGTAGACAGGGCAAAGCGCAGGGCATCCGTGCCGTATTCTTCGATAGCATTGAGAGGATTAAGAACGTTCCCTTTGACTTTGCTCATTTTCTCGCCCTTTTCGTCCCGCACCAGACCATGCAAATAAACTGTATGGAAGGGTACATCTCCCATATTCTCCAGGCCCATCATAATCATGCGGGCAACCCAGAAGAAGAGGATATCATAGCCTGTTTCCATCACGGAAGTGGGGTAAAAATAGCGGAGGTCTTCCGTATCTTTCGGCCAGCCGAGGATACAGTGCGGCCAGAGGCCGGAGCTGAACCAGGTATCCAGGACGTCTTTATCCTGTTCGATGTTTTTCGAGCCGCAGTGGCAGAAAGGAGGGTCTTCAATACTGACAATCATATCCCCGCAGTCCTGGCAATACCAGACCGGAATGCGGTGTCCCCACCATAACTGGCGGCTGATACACCAGTCGCGGATATTCTCCATCCAGTTGAGATAGACTTTGGTAAAACGTTCCGGAATTATCCTTATGCGGCCGTCCTTGACTGCTTCGATGGCCGGTTTGGCTAACGGCTCCATCTTCACAAACCACTGTTTGCTGGCGACCGGTTCGATAATAGTCTGGCAGCGCTGGCAGTGCCCGATAGCGTGAGAATAGGGCTCAACTCTATCCAGCAGGCCTTCTTTTTCCAGGTCTTCAACCACTTTCTGGCGGCATTCGAAACGGTCCAGACCCTGATAAGGGCCGGCATTTTCATTCAGGGTAGCATCCTTGTTCAGGATGTTTATCAAAGGCAGTTGATGCCGCTGGGCGATTTCGAAGTCCACCGGATCGTGCGCCGGAGTGATCTTCACAGCCCCGGTACCAAATCCGGGGTCAATGGCTTCATCAGCTACAACGGGAATAACGCGGTTAAGAAGCGGCAGGACCAGGTTCTGGCCTATCCAGCTGGAGAAACGGTCGTCGTTGGGATTGACGGCAACAGCCGTATCTCCGAGCATTGTCTCGGGACGGGTAGTGGCGACGGTAATATAATCTTTGCCGTCCTCCAGAGGATAACGGATATACCAGAGATTCCCGCCGGTATCCTTATGGTCGACTTCGAGGTCGGAAAGCACGGTAGCGCAGCGCGGGCACCAGTTGGCGATTCTTTCACCCCGGTAGATGAGACCTTTTTCAAACAAGCGTCGGAAAGTGGTCCGAACAGCCAAACTGGGGCCGGGATCCAGAGTATAGCACTCGCGGCTCCAGTCACAGGAGACGCCCAGTTTCATGTGCTGGTTGGTGATGGCCTTACGGGCTTGAGAAGCCCATTCTCTCATGCGCTCCTCAAATTTTTCCCGGCCGATCTGGTGGCGGTTGACCTTTTCTCTGGCCAGTATCCTCTCCACAACTACCTGGGCGGCGATGCCGGAGTGGTCGACCCCGGGAATCCAGAGAGCAGGGTCGCCTTTCATGCGGTGCCAGCGGATCATAATGTCCTCGATTGCGGCGGTCAGGGCATGACCGACATGCAGTTCACCGGTAACGTTGGGCGGCGGCATGATGATGGTAAAGGGCTTTTTGATCGGGTCGATTACCGGCTTAAAATAGCCTTTATCCAGCCAGAACTGGTACCACTTATCTTCTACCTTACTCGGCTCGTAAGCCCTGGGCATATCAAATTGGTTTCCGGTTGTATCTGACATAATATTCCTTCCAGTTTAAATCTTATATCAAAAGAGGATTGATGGACTCTTCCAATGACGGCAAGTCCATTTTAATTTCTGATTTCCACTCTATTATCTTAAAATAAAATACATCTTATTGCATTATTCAAAAAGAAAGGGGCACAGGCCCCTTCTCTAACCGTGTTTCGGTATATTTTTTATTCTTCCGGAGGCACCTCCGGCTTTCCGGCGGTGCGGCAGGACTGACCGGCTTTACCGGAAAGAAGGCTGACGACTCTATCCAGTATACGGTCGGCGAGGGCCCGTTTGTCCATTACGGGCAATTCTTCCGGCATACCGTCCCTGCCGATGAAAACAACTTTATTGGTATCCGAACCGAAGCCGCTGTTTTCCCCGGTGATGTCATTGGCGACTATCAGGTCGAGCTTTTTCTTCTCCACTTTCTTGCGGGCATTGGCGATAAGGTCCTGGCTTTCGGCAGCAAAACCCACTTTGATGAAATTGCCTTTAGCTTCGGATAGTATATCCGGAGTCGGAACCATCTCCAGGGACAGGCTTCCGCTTTCCTTCTTGATTTTCTGCCCGGCGATATTGGCTGCCTGATAATCGGCCACGGCTGCGGCCATAATCAGCACATCCGCCCGTGATACTGCTTTATCCACTGCTTCCTTCATCTGGACAGCAGTTTCCACCGGTATAATTTCCATTCCCACCGGCCTGGTTATGGCAGTCGGGGTGGTAATCAATGTCACGTCTGCTCCCCGGTCCCTGGCGGCTTCTGCCAGGGCGTAGCCCATTTTCCCGGAAGAACGGTTGCTGATGATGCGTACGGGGTCGATAGGTTCCTGCGTTCCCCCGGCGGAAACTACCAGACGCTTCCCGGCCAGGTCACCGGTTTTCCCCAGTACTTTTTTAAGATAGCCGATGATTATTTCGGTATCCGGGAAACGGCCGGGACCGTAACCGCCGGAAGCCAGGCGTCCGATGGCTGGTTCAATGATATAGATGCCCCTGTCCTTCAGCCTGGCGGTATTTTCCCGGGTAATCCGGTTTTCCCACATACCGGTATGCATTGCCGGGGCAATGATTACCGGTGCTCTAGTGGCCAGGATGGTGGTAGTGAGCATATCATCCGCAATGCCGTTAGCTATTTTGGCGATAATATTGGCGGTGGCCGGGGCAACCACGATTATATCTGCCGTTTCCGCCAGAGAGATATGATTGATGCGGTGCGCTGCATCGGCCTGGAACATATCTGTAATTACCGCACTGGTGGTAATGGCTTCAAAGGTCAAAGGAGTCACAAATTCCCTGGCTGATTCGGTCATAATCACCCTGACGCTGGCTCCTGCCTGGGACAGTTTACTGGCCAGGTCAGCCGCTTTATAAGCGGCAATACCGCCGGTGACACCCAGTACGATATTTTTATTAGTAAGCATAGCTTCTCCTGAATTGGGAACTAACTCAAAAACCAAAAAGCAAAATTTAGAAACACAGGTCAAAGTTCAAATCTGATTAATGATTTAAAAATTAAGATTTAAGAAGGGGAGAGGGGATTCCTGAATCCTTAATCTTAAATCCATCACCCCTTTTGAATTTTGAGATTTGAATTTTGAATTATATTTGGTGTTTGTCTCCTGGTTATTGGTTATTTCCTTCCCTATCCCTTATTCATATCATAGACCAGCCGGAGCCCGATTAATATCAAATAAGGGTTAATTTCATCAACAACACTGGTCTGTTTAGCGATGACATCCAGATAACCGCCGGTAGCAACAACTTTGGCTTTTGCAGGCAATTCTTTCTGAATGCGGTTTACCATACCTTCAATGAGGCCGATATAACCGAAGACGATGCCGGACTGCATCGCCGCGATGGTGTTGGTACCGATAGCTTTTGCCGGACGTGTCAGTTTGACCCGGGGGAGCATGGCAGTGCGGGTAAAAAGGGCTTCGGCTGCCGTCTGAAAACCCGGGGCAATTGCCCCGCCGGTATATTCACCATCTCTCGAGATGGTATCAAAAGTGGTTGCTGTGCCCATATCCACAATAATTAAAGGGCCTCCGTACAGGTGATGAGCTGCCGCACTATGGACGATGCGGTCGGGACCTACCTCCCGCGGATTGTCCATACGGATGCGGACGCCGGTCCTGGTGCCGGCTCCGACTACCAGGGGATTAACCTTAAAATACCTTTCGAAAAGGTTTTCCAGCGTACCGATCATAGGGGGCACCACCGAGCATATACAAACATCGGTAATATCCCCGGTCTGAAAACCCTCCTGGTTCAGGAGAGGCAGCAGAAGGGCGGCATACTCATCCGGCATACGGCTGATGCTGGTAGCCATACGCCAGGTTGCGCGCAGTTCCTCACCCTCAAATACTCCTAATCCCATACCGGTATTGCCGACATCAATTGCCAAAAGCATTTAATACCTCTATAATTCAGAATTCAAAAATCAAAGGTCAAAATTTAAAGTAAAAAGTAATTAAGCTATGCCGTCATTGCGAGGTGCCCCAACCTCTCCGCGGCAATCTAAAATGTTCGAATATCTGATTAGCCGGGCCATATTAGCTTGTCCTCGTCTTTAGATTGCTTCGGTTATCATATGGACTCGCAATGACGAAAGGAGAAAGCGCTCCTTGCAATGACGGTTATGTTACCAGATTTAATCTGTATCTTTGGTCCTTGAGATTTGAACTTTGATATTTTCTCCCTTTTCTCCCTGCAACCTAACATAATTGTAAATTAAACCTGCTTTAAATGTCTAATAGCCAGCGGTAAAACCGGTAACAGGTCGCTGGCCAGCATCCCGGCATTGCCCATTTCTGCTTTAACCATTTCGCCTGCCAGGCCGTGAACATAAACGCCGCAGGCAGCGGCATCGAAAAGCGGCAAGCCCTGGGCGACCATCCCGGCAACAGCCCCAGCCAGGACATCCCCCGTGCCCGCAGATGCCAGTCCTGCATTGGCGAAGGGGCTCACCCGGACTCTGCCGTCCGGTGCGGCGATAACGGTATAAGCACCCTTGAGGACGACTGTCTTTTGCCATTTGATAGCGGCTTCACTGGCAGTATAGATTCTGCTGGCCTGGACTTCTTCAATGGATTTGTGAAGCAATCTGGCCATCTCACCGGCATGCGGGGTGAGAACAGCTTTCCCGGTGAAATGGTTTTCCCAGCCGGATATGCGGGACAATAGGTTGATTCCGTCAGCATCCAGGACTACCGGTAATTTCGTCTGCGGGCCGGTCAGCAGAGATTCCACTACCTTTCTTACCGGCTGACTTTGTCCGATGCCGCATCCCATTAAAAGAACATCATATTCCGGCATCTGCTCCTGGATTAAATTGATAGAATCCGTAGAGATGATGCCTGGTGAGGTTTCCGGCAGGGGCAGATAGATGATTTCGGCCAGTTTGGCTGCCAGAGCCGTTTGAAGGCTCTGGGCTACGGCCAGAGCGGTCAATCCGGCACCAGCCCTGATAGACCCGGCGCAGGCAAGATAAGCAGCACCGATGTAGTTATGAGAACCGGTAAATGCCATAACTTTGCCGTAATTACCCTTATGGGAGACCGAAGGCCTTTCAGGTAACATCATTTTCACCGTTTTTTCATCAAGCAGCTCGATGTTTACCCGCTCAACCAGCCGGGAGGGGATGCCGATATCAACCACTTTGATTTTTCCTGCCTTCTCGGCGCCGGGAAGATTGAATAGCCCCATTTTAGGGAATCCCAGAGTGATAGTATTATCGGCACTCGGAGTGGCAGGGTCAACTAATCCGGTATCGGCATTTAAACCGGAGGGCAGGTCCAGAGCGATTACACGCAGCTCAGTCCGCTTCTTCCTGGCTTCGCTGACACCGGTCAGTATCTGTGCGAAAACACCGGAAAGAGGGCGTCCGGTCCCGGTACCGAAAACGGCGTCCACCACTGCCGTGGCTTCCGAGAGCCATTCATTAAATTTGACCAGGCCGGTATCGTCACCCGATTCTTTAAAATGGATACTGCG
>CAZIQW010000040.1:0-11311 GCA_964541585.1 uncultured Dehalococcoidales bacterium
CACCCTATCCTACACTCTTTCCCTACACGACGCTCTTCCGATCTAAAAAGGGGCGGTTTCCGGTAAGAATAACGTCTTTGCTCTTGAAATTGACGATGTTGCGATTTGTCACCTCGGCGACCTGGGGCATTCCCTCACCTCTTCACAGATAGAGGAGCTGGGAAATATCGATGTACTGCTGGTCCCGGTGGGCGGCAATACCACTATCGGCGCTTCACAGGCTGCCTCGCTCATCCGCAGCATTGAACCGAAGATAGTCATCCCGATGCACTATAAAACCCCGGAATTAAACAAAGAACTGGATACTGTAGATAAATTCCTCAAAGAAATGGGACTGACCGAAGTTGTCCCCCAGCCCAAAATTAATGTCAGCAGGTCCTCCCTTCCCCTTACCACCCAGGTAGTGGTCTTAAGCTGCTAGACTGAGACCCGGGTAAAACTGCATTTGCATTCTGACTGGCGGCACGGCTTGTGGTGCCCGGGAGGGCGACCGCCGGTTGCCCTGAATTATGCCCCTTACTGCCTTTGCCGGAATCTGTTTCCCTTTCGAAGCAAACTCCGGACACTGATATGCCACGTTGGGAGCGGGCGGCCGTCAGGGTGCCCCTGCAGGCGAATTCAACGCTCATAAAAAAAAGGAGCCCCGAGAATAAAGTTACAATATTAAAGAAAATCCGCTGTTTAAATATCGTTCCGGTATTTAACTTTCATTCATCATAAATTATCAAAAGTTTGGGGGCTAAAACAACAAATTAACGAGGGTCAGGATACATTTACTCGATATGTGTTAAGCATGTTTCCTGATAAATTTTTACCATAAAAATGTGTACAAAAGAAATAGTGTACTTTATTTTAATATTACAGAATCACATTGATTGAAAGGGCGTAAAATTAATTTCGATTGGACGGGGGGATCACCGACCATTTTCCAGAACTTTAAAAAATGTAGCAAAGAAAGCTGGCGTTATATTCGCCGTTATTTCGTCGAGGTAACATCATGCAGAATAACCTTCCTATCGATCTCCTTCACTGGATTCTGGCCTTCCTGCCTCTCCTGATACTCCTCGTCCTTCTGGTAGGGTTGAGGTGGAAGGCGCATGAAGCAGGCACAGTAGGTATCTTCGTGGCCTGGATTATTGCTCTCGCATTTTTTCAAACACCTTTCAGTACCCTGGCAGTTGCCAACGGAAAAGGCATCTGGGATGCGATCTTCATTCTGTACGTTGTTTGGCCGGCAATACTTCTGTATCAGATTAGTGACAAAGCCGGGGCTTTTAGCTCTCTACGAAAGGGGATTCGTCGTTTCAGCCAGAATCAGCTCTTTCTGGTGCTGGCTTTCGGATGGATATTTGCCTCATTTCTGCAAGGAATTGCTGGATTTGGAACTCCTATCGCTGTTGTTGCTCCGCTTATGTTAGCTATTGGAGTTAAACCTATCTACGCAGTTGTTATTCCACTCATTGGCCATGCCTGGGCTAACATGTTTGGGACACTGGCTGTAGGCTGGCTGGCTACTATCCGGGTGGTAGATTTGGCAAGTCAGCCGGAAACCGCTTTTCAGACCGCAATCCTCTTGTGGCTTCCAAACCTTATTGGCGGGTTTGCTATCGCCTGGATTTTTGCTCGGATGAAGGGCGTTGCGCGAGCCTGGCCGTTGATCCTCATTATTTCGCTCATCCATGGTGGCGGCCAGTTGGCGCTGGTACTGGTTAATCCGGTTATCTCCACCTTTATTGCGTCAACAGTGGCTCTAATAGCGTTATATCCATTGTCCCGTTGGAAGCGATACAGTGAGAAGGAAAATCTGGAGAGCTCGATTATGAAAGAACAGGAAGAGGAGAAAGAAGAGGGGAAACCAGTGATGAGTCTCTGGATGTCTCTCCTGCCCTACGCAGTGCTTGCAGCAGCCGCTATTATCGGATCGGCAATTCCCCAGGTTGAACAATTGCTGAGCCGCTTCGAGGTTGGCTTTGCTTTCCCGGGGACAAGCACCGGATTCGGTGTGACAAATGAGGCTGAACAGCCTTACTCCCCCTTCAGTCCCATCACTCATCCGGGTACATACCTTCTGATTGCTGTTTTAGCAGGCTGGTTGGTGTACCGTTTCAAAGGGTATTACAGTAAAGCCCAGAGGGAATTAGGCAAGGAACAGGGAATCTGGAGCGGGCTTGTTTCTACTGCGGTTACTGCTTCAATCGCGGTTACTGCGTTCCTGGTTATGAGCAAGGTAATGGATAATACGGGGCAAACCCAGGTCCTGGCAATGGGTATTTCTCAGATTGCTCCGCCTCTGGTATATGCCTTTTTCTCTAACTGGATAGGTATTCTGGGTGCATTCATGACTTCCAGTAACACGGCTTCCAACATCCTTTTCGCTCCCTTGCAGCAGACTGTCACTGCCGCTGAGCAGGGACTCACCGAAGCCACCATTATCGGAGCCCAGAGTACCGGCGGTGCAATCGGCAATGCCATAGCTCCGGCAAATGTAGTTCTGGGTTTGAGCACGATTAAGCATTTGGGCAACACCGCCAGGGTCCTCCGAAAAACCCTTATCTGGGCAGCCTTTGCGGCTATACTCACGGGTGGCATCACTATTTTACTTAATGGAACCTCATTCCTGGGAGGATAGCAGGATGAACTGGAACGTTCTGGCATTTATTTTAATGCTTATCGCTTTTCCACTTATTGCCGCCGGGCTTGCTGTGGAGATTGTAGCTCTCTGGTGGATAGGTGTAATTTCACTTGCTCTCGGTAGCTTGATTCCCCCGATCCGCCGGTTTACTGAAAAGAAGGAGGAGAAGGGCTCATGAAGTATGATGGACCTTTTACCGGCAGACCAGTTACTTTGGCCTCTCGCGGCATGGTAGCTACGTCCCATTATCTGGCCAGTGCTGCGGGATTGCATATCTTACGCCAGGGAGGTAGTGCCGCGGATGCGGCTATCGCAGCAAACGCGGTCCTCTGCGTGGTCTATCCTCACATGGCTGGTCTGGGAGGAGACGCATTCGCGCTTGTTTGGGCTCCGAATGACCCGGCAGTAAAGGCCGTCAACGCGAGCGGGCCTTCCGCCAGGATTGCTGATATTGATTACTATCGTCGGCTGGGTCATGAAAAGCAGATTCCATCCCGGGGTTCCCTGGCAGCGCTTACCGTGCCCGGAGTTGTCGATGGCTGGCGAGAGCTGCATGAAAAATACGGCAGGCTGGATTGGCGGGATTTATTCCATGACGCTGTTTATTATGCCCGTAATGGCGTGCTCGTAGGCCGTTCCCTGGCCCAATGGCTCATTGCAGACCGCGAACTACTCTCTGGAAATGCTGGCTTAAAGCAGATATTTCTGCCAGATGGCCTTCCTCGCGAAGGCGACAGGATTGTGATGGGACAACTGGCTAACTCTTTAGAGGAAATCGCCAGTGCAGGCGGGAGAACATTCTACGAGGGACGCATCGCCAGAGATATCTGCACCTTTTTAAAAAATAATGAATCACCTTTGCGTGAGGAGGATTTTTCTGATTTTCATGCCGAATGGGTAAATCCGGTATCGACAGGCTATCGTGGCTATGAGGTCTATGAATTTCCGCCTAATACCCAGGGATTCGCTGCATTGCAGATCTTGAATTTGATCGAAGGTTTTGACCCGAATTCCTGGGGAGATAATACCGCGGATTTTTATCACCATATGGTCGAGGCAGTGAAGGTCTCTTTTGCCGACCGTGACGAATGGCTCACTGACCCAAAATTCGTGGATATTCCTCTTGACCGGCTGCTTTCAAAGGAATACGCTGCTCAACGGCGGAAGCTGATCGACCCGGGAAAAGCCCTGGTCATGGAAGAGGTGGAGCCAGGCATCCCATTCCAGGGAAATTTTAATCGCAAATCTCCTGAAGGAGATACCTGCGCCTTCAGTGTCGTTGATGGGAACGGGCTTGCAATTTCGATGATACAGTCCATTTATCATGACTTCGGGAGCGCGGTGCTGGGAGGTGACACCGGGATTATCCTCCAGAATCGAGGTTCGTTCTTCTCCCTTAATAAACAGGATGCCAACCACCTTGAACCGCGAAAACGCACTTTTCATACCCTTACACCCGGAATGCTTTTAAAAGATGGGAAAGCCCGTATCGCTTTCGGAACGATGGGTGGTGAGGGACAGCCGCAGACCCATGCAGCCATGCTGGTCCGGCTTATTGATTACGGTTATGATGTCCAGCAGGCAATTGAAGCTCCTCGCTGGCTGATGGGCAAGACCTGGGGTGTGCAAAGCAAGGATTTGTCGCTGGAAGGCCGGATACCGCCAGGAGTTGTACAGGAGCTGGCTTATCGCGGCCAACCTATCAAGACCTTGCAGGATTGGGATGATAATATGGGTCATGCCCAGGCAATTCGGGTTAATAATGGAGGCTTTCTGGAAGGTGGAGCAGACCCTCGTGGCGACGGAGCAGCCCTGGGGTATTAAATTGACGGTTGAAAGTAAACTGAAAGATGGTGAATTATGGCAGCTAAACGTTACCGGACAATATATGAGAAGAGCCAGGATGGGGGAATTCAGCTTGCTTCCAGCGCAGACCGCTGGCATTTGTATCAGGACTACATCCATCTTTCTCCGCATCACACTGATGGAAAACTTTTAAGATTTAAGGCTGAACTCAAGCCTATCGTTGATAATCCTGATAGAGGAGCCCTGGTAATCATAGATATGCAGAATGATTTTTGCTCCCCTGGCGGCTGGACAGATAAGTCCGGGCTAAATTATAAAGGTTGCCGGGAAGCTATTCCAGGCATTCAACGGGCGATAGCGACAGCCAGAGGTCATGGTATGTGGGTGATCTGGATATACTGGCAGAATCGACCGGACCTGCGCAACCTGGGGGCGCCGACACTTTACTCTTTCAAGCATTCTCCGGAGCAGAAAGGAATAGGCGAGGAACTGGAGCGCGGAAAGGTGCTGATTCGCGATTCATGGGGTGGGGAAATCATAGATGAACTCAAGTCTCTCATGGAGGATGAGGATATAATGGTCCATAAAGTGCGGATGAGCGGATTTTATGGAACGCATTTGGATCAAGTATTGCGTACTCAGGGAATCAATACGCTGTTTCTCAGCGGAGTTAATACCGACCAGTGTGTTACCACCACTATGGAGGATGCTTACTTCCGGGATTATAATGCTGTTCTTCTTACCGATGCTACCTCTACTTCCAGCCCGGAGTACTGTAAAGAAGCGGTTATCTTCAATGCCAGGAACTGCTGGGGTTTCGCCATGACCACGGAACAGTTCGCCAACCCGACCGTCTTTAAATAAGTATTGGATAAGAATACAGAAACAGTTCTTACAACCTTATCATGCCCGGGGCAAGCCTGGCTCAGGAAAGCAAAGCCGTGTCCCGGGTGGTTAATCTGTCTCGCCGGAAAGAGCAGACCCTTGTCTTTTTCACTCAGGAAGCCCGCATAGTGATTACAGTGATACGCCTGTTGCGCTTGGCTCATGTCATGCCATTAAGAAAAAGGAGTTAAACATGACCATTACCGCTGAACTATCATCACCTGGTTAAAGATAGCTCCCATTTTAAGGATGGGGCAAAGAAGGATTCGTAAGAAGAAAAGATTTTCTCGATGACGGAATGGTGTTCTCCGCTCTCTTTGCAGAATTACGAGACAAGCTGCTAAAATGAGGAAGCACTCAAGATGGAGGACATTATTAATGCAAGCAGTGGAGAAACTTTCCCTCACTTCAGACGCGCCCGGTAAAAGCCTTTTTATGCTGGGTAATGAGGCAATCGCCCGGGGCGCTATCGAGGCCGGAGTCCAGGTAGTGGCCGCTTATCCGGGTACCCCTTCCAGCGAGCTCAGCGAAACCCTGATTCGTTTATCTAAAGAGCTTGGTTTCTATGCCGAATGGTCGGTGAACGAGAAATCAGCTTTCGAGGTAGCTTTTGGGGCTTCGATTTGCGGCGTGAGGTCTTTGACCGCCATGAAAATGGTGGGATTAAATGTTGCCCATGACCCTCTTATGTCGGCTACTTATATCGGGGCCGTCGGCGGGATGGTGCTGGTTAATGCGGATGACCCGGGCATCTGGAGCTCTCAGAATGAGCAGGATAACCGTTTCATCGCTGAACAGGCCTACCTTCCTGTCCTGGAACCTTCTTCCCCCCAGGAAGCCAGGGATATGACGGTGGACGCCTTCCGTCTCTCGGAGTTGTACGGTCAGATTTTTATGCTCCGCTCCGTGACCCGTATCAGCCACGCCCGGGGTGATGTGAAACTGGGTGAAATTAACCGTGAGCGGAAAAAAGGCGAGTTCAAAAAAGACCCCCGTTTCTTCTGTCTGCCGGCCAATGCCAGGAGAAACCGGCCGGTTATGATTGAAAAATTTAACAGGATTAAGGAAGCAGTCGATAACCTGCCTTACAACCAGCTGCACCTGGTGGAAGGTGCCGGATTGGGTATCATCGCTTCCGGTATCTCTTATAGTTACGCTAAAGAGGCTTTGCTCTGGATGGGACTGGAGAATCAGGTTTCACTCCTGAAAATCGGGACCCCCTTCCCGCTCCCGGAAAAGCTGGTCAGGCAGTTGCTGTCTTCCGTCCCGGAGGTGCTCGTTATCGAAGAGCTGGAGCCCTTCGTGGAAAATCATGTTAAAATTATCGCCCAGGAAGCCGGTATTCCGGTGAAAATCCATGGTAAGGATGTGGTCCCCATAGCCAATGAATTGTCCACCCGGAAGACGGCCGAGGCGGTAAGCCGGATAACCGGCCGCAAACTCCCGGTGAATTTTGCGGATATCGATAAGCAGGTGGCGGATACTCTGCCGCTGCTGCCGGCCAGGCCTCCGACCCTGTGCGCCGGATGTCCCCACCGTGCTTCTTTCTATGCTATTAATGTTGTCGCCCGCAAGGTGAAAAAAGACCTGGGCGAGAGGGTTTTAACCGGCGATATCGGCTGCTATAGTCTCGGCCTCAATCCCCCGTTAAATGCCTATGATACCAATTGCTGTATGGGCGCCGGTTTCGGTATGGCCAACGGGGTGGCCAGAGCCCAGGACGGGCCGGTAATCGGTCACCTCGGCGATTCTACTTTTTACCATTCCGGCATCCCCCCTCTGATTAACGCCGTCTTTAACAGGACCAATGTGACCCTGGTGGTGCTGGATAATTCGGCTACGGCTATGACTGGCTTTCAGCCGCATCCGGGGAGTCCGGTGAACAGTGATGTCGCCATCAGGCCGGAAGCCATTGCCAGGGCCTGCAATGTTAAATTTGTCGAAGTGGTCAACCCATTTGATTTGAAAAAATCAGTTGAGACATTGGAAAAGGCTGTCCGGTTTGATGGCCCAGCCGTAGTGGTAATGCGGGGGCTTTGCGGTATACTGTCGCAGAGAGACCGGCGGCAGCGGGGAGAGAAAACAGTTCCTTATTCCGTGGATTTGGAGACCTGCACCGATTGTAAGCTTTGCCTGAACTCTCTCGGTTGTCCGGCTCTGGTTATTGAGGACGGCCGTGTTGCCATTGATGCCGCCCAGTGTGACGGGTGCGGGATTTGTGCTCAGGTCTGCCCTTCCGGTTCAATAAAGCAGGATGGAGGCAAATAGTGGCGACTGATGTTAAGGAGCTTAATATTATCATTGTCGGTGTCGGCGGACAGGGTGTGGTCCTCATGAGCGAAATCCTGGGTGATGCCGCCGTGCGTGAAGGATTGAAAGTCCTTGGTTCGGAGGTGCTGGGGATGTCCCAGCGAGGCGGTTCGGTCTTCAGCAATATCCGTCTGGGTGATTCAATTTATGCCCCGCTGACCGCGGACGGTAAATGCGATGTGCTGATTGCCTTGGAGCCCAGCGAAGCCCTGCGCAATATCCAGTACCTGAATGAAAATTGTATCGTCATTGTGAATACCCGGAAAATCGTCCCGGCAATGGTTTCTCTGGGCAAGAGCAGTTATCCGGAGCTTGAGGAAATCTGGCAGAAACTCCAGTCCGTCACCGGCCGGGTGATTACCCTGGATGCCATCGAGCTGGCCGAAAAAGCCGGTAACCGGCAGTCTACCAATGTGGTTATGCTGGGGACTCTCTTCGGCTGCATGGATATCCCCATAAACCTGGAAACTATCACTGCATTAATTCGGGAAAGATTTGCGGCTAAGGCCGCTGAGGTTAACCTTAAAGCCTTTGACCTGGGCCGCCAGGTATGCGGAAGTAAATAAAAGGAGGATTCATGAACTACGCTCAACGACAAACCAATCTGAAACACCGCCTCAAGGCCAAAAAGCGGAAGGAAAAAAGAGCGACCGCCAAGGCCGCAGAGTCAAAAACCAGATAGTTTAATAACTGATGTTGCGGCTTTGGCAACCTGCGACCTTGTATTCTATCTTGTAGCGGAGACTTATATACGCGAGAGTTAACACTATGCCCTTCTGTCTGTTTATACGCGAGAGATAACATTACGGCCTACTTGTCTGTTTGTACTAGAGAGTCAACATTACTCTCCTGAGGTTACGACATGATTTCAGACATGCTTAAAAACCCGGGTCACCTAAGGTTAAAATTGGCAATTTTTCAATAAATTATTAACCTTAACAAAAAGCTTTATAGCTTCAAAAAATATGCAGGGCTAACCTTGTCTGAGTTAATGTCCGAAGGTCAGCCCTCTCCCCTTATGGGAGAGAGTTGCACATACTTTTCCATCCTCTCTCCCCTTGTGGGAGAGAGTTAGAGAGAGGGGTCTTGAATACCGAATGAACTACAAATCAGGCATCAATCGTGCCAAACAACTGCGTTCTGAAGGGACCTGTGCCGAAAGGGTGCTGTGGTTAAAGTTACGCGCCAAACAATTAGGTGGAATTAAATTTCGTCGGCAAGAAGCCATCGGAAAATACATCGTTGATTTTGTTAGTTTTGATAGAAAGATAATTATAGAGATCGATGGGGGTCAGCATAACGCAGGCAAGATTGCTGCGACAGACAAGGCAAGAACTACCTGGTTAGAGAGCCAGGGTTTTCGAGTAATAAGGTTTTGGAATAACGAAGTGATCGGAAATTTGGAGGGTGTGGTTCATAAAATACAGGAGGCTATCGAAAATTAATGCACCCTCCACATCGTGGAAGAGGGGATGGAATAGGATAATGATATCGCTTGCTCGTATTACCTGACCTTAGTATAGCCGTAACATGAATCAATTGATGAAATCAGCTTACCTGCTTACCGGCCTGCCCGGTACCGGTAAAACCACGCTTATCAAACAGGCTGTTGCCGTACTGGGCGATAAAGCCGGGGGTTTTTACACGGAGGAGATACGCCTCCGGGAGACCCGCCGGGGTTTTCGTATTGTTACTTTAGACGGGAAGAGCGTCCCCCTGGCCGGTACTGATATCCGCAGCCCGTACCGGGTGAGTAAATACGGCGTGGATGTTGAGGGTTTGGAGAAGGTGGGCCTTGCCGCTCTTCAGCAGGCCGCCCGCCGGTGCGAGATCGTGGTAATTGACGAAATCGGCAGGATGGAGCTGTTCTCTGATAATTTTAAGAAGACCGTTTCGGAAATAATCGATAGCGGCAAAAAAGTGCTGGGCACCATAATGCTCAGGCCCGACTCCTGGGCAGATACCATCAAACAAAAACCTCAGGTACAATTATTAACTGTGACCCGTAATAACCATCGGGAAATATTGGCCGAAATAGAAGAGTGGCTGAAAAGGTAGTATCCGTGAGTGATGGTAGAATTACCGGAGGTAGCTCAGGCTTTACTCGACCCCCGCGTTTATCCTGAAAAACCGGGCCGGATCGATATGCTGCAGACCCAGATGTCGTTCATCTTCCTGACCGGCAGCTATGCCTATAAGGTCAAAAAGGCGGTCAACCTGGGTTACCTGGACTATACCGCCTTGGAGCAGCGGCGCCATTTTTGTGAACAGGAAGTCAAGCTCAACCGCCGCCTCTGCCCGGAATCTTACCTGGGAGTTATCCCCATCACCCGGGACCAGTCCGGCGTCTCTCTGTCGGGACGGGGCGAAACAGTGGACTATGCTGTCAAAATGCGGCAACTCCCTGCTGACAGGATGATGGACTTCTTGCTGGACCGTGACCGCGTTTCCCCTGAAATGGTGCGGCAGGTAGCTCGGAAGCTGTCGGACTTCCATTCCCGGGCTGCTTCCGGCCCCGCCATCGGCGCCTTCGGCAAAATAGAGGCTGTTTCCCTGAATACGGATGAAAATTTCTCGCAAACTGAAAAATACATCGGCCGCACTATCACCGCCGGGCGGTACCGGAGAATTAAGGACTATACCGGCGGAATGCTCCGGGATAAAGCCGGGCTATTTGATGAGCGGGTAGCCGGAGGCAGGATTAGGGACTGCCACGGCGACCTGCATTCGGCCCATATCTGTTTCACCGACGGCGTCTGCATCTATGACTGTATTGAATTTAATGACCGCTTCCGCTACGCCGACGTCGCTTCGGAGATTGCCTTTCTGGCGATGGACCTGGACCATTACGGCCGGGCCGACCTGTCGCGAAGTTTTGTTGATGCCTATATCCGGGCCAGCGGAGACGTCAGCCTGAAAGAGCTGCTTAAATTCTATAAGTGCTATCGGGCTTATGTCCGGGGCAAGGTTGCCTGTTTCAAATTCGACGACCCCTATATTTCGGCAGAGGAGAGGGAGCAGGCCCTGGAAATTGCCCGTAGCTATTTCAATCTGGCGGACTCTTATTCCCGTCACCGTCCCCTGCTGTTTATCACCGTCGGGCTGGTGGGTTCCGGCAAATCCACTTTGGCCCGGGCCCTGGCGAAAAGAGCGGGGCTGACGGTTATTTCTTCCGATGTAATCCGCAAGCAGCTGGCGGCTGTACCCGCCGACGAACACCGTTTTGAAGCCATGGAAACCGGCATCTATTCGGCCGACTTCTCCCGCCGGACCTATGATGAGTTGTTTGCCGTAGCCCGGAAGATTTTAAGTCAGGGAGACCCGGTGATACTGGATGCTTCGTTTATTAAAGCTGAGGAACGGCAAAAAGCTCTCAGGGTAGCCGGGGAAGCCGGTGCCGATTTCTACCTTCTGGAATGTATCCTGGATGAAGACAATACCCGCCGCCGCCTGTTGCAGCGGTTACAGGAGGTTTCCGTCTCCGATGGGCGCTGGGAGATATACACTCTACAAAAACCGAAATTTCAACCGGTGACCGAAATTCCACCGGACCGGCATTTTGTTATTGACAGCGCCGGGCCTCTGGGCGAACAGATTACCCGGATACTGGATAGCATATAACTGCCGGAATTCAGATCGGAAGAGCGTCGTGTAGGGAAAGAGTGTAGGATAGGGTGT
>CAZIQW010000041.1:0-11225 GCA_964541585.1 uncultured Dehalococcoidales bacterium
ACGCCTACGACATCCTGGGAGCCAGCCCTGATGACCCGATAGAGCTAATCAAGGATGTTTACCGCAGGAAAAGCATGTTCTATCACCCGGACAAGGGTGGCGATGGGGAGAAGTTCAAGAGGCTTACCCAGGCTTACGAGCTGGTAATGAAAAACCGCGGGGCAACCTAAGGAGGAAACTATGCCGCGAAGTCTTTATGAGTGTTTCCACGCCAAGGTGAAAGACGGGCATATTCACTGCGCTAAGGGGCATAAGTTGCCTAATAGCTCGTTAAAGCCGCTTGAGAGCGGTGCCCCGCTTGAATACATGGTTTGCCAGAAATGCCCGGATTTCTCCCGCATGGGGAAACCAATCGCAGCCAGACACAGGGGGTGGAATAATGCTGGAAAAACTATATGAAAAGCTATGGCGCCGGATAGGTGGCAGACCCTGGACCGAGATAATCCGTGATGATGCCCGCCGGGAGCCTCTGCTCTACTTGCTAATATTCCTGCTTGGCGGCGTCTTCCTGGCCCTCAAAGCTAAACAGTACTGGTGGCAGATACTCGTCGGGTTTATAGGCGGGTTGATAGTGGGACATTTATGGTGGTAGGCGTGGCCAGGAGGGAACCTTGAATCAGGACAGAACAGCCAGGATGTATCAGAGAATCTTTACAGTCATCCAGGAGGAAATGCAGGGATGGATGAACGACCAGCTTACAAGCTTGTTGGAATCGCTAGGGATAGAACTTTCAAGCCTTCAGAGTATGGCAAGCGGACAGACGACATTCAACCCGTATGCAACTCTTGGATTGGACAAGACAGCCAGTGATGACGAAGTTAAGAAACGTTATCGTGAGCTACTCAGAAAGCTGCACCCCGACACAGCCGGGGTAGAAGGGACCACCTTTCTTCTTCAAATGGTGCTTTCGGCCTACGAGATGATTAAACAAGAACGAGGTTGGCAGTAAGGAGGTTGTTAAAGGCAATGAAAGATGGCGATATTGAACTATTGAACGAAATAGCCAAATTTGAAGACTCTCATGACATGGAAAAGGAGTACCGGATTGGCTGGGGATGGCGACAGGTGAGGGTCTGGCCGGCAACCTTGAGCCGGTTGTTTAAGGATGGCTACCTGGAGAATGTCTTCCGGTCTAACTCCTTCACCGGGTACCGGTTGAGCGAGCTGGGGAGAAAGGTAATCGCCGGAAAACAGGAGAAGGAAGAAGCCCAGTCTCAGAATCAAAAACTGACTCTCCCAGAAGACTTGTTCCAGGACATTATTAGTCATGATGAAGTGAAGGAGCTTTTAAGAGCTTCTCTGCTGGCGGAGAAACCGGTGCACGTCTTGCTGACTGGTCCGCCGGCTCTGGCCAAGACACTCTTTCTCTGGGACATAGAAAGAGCTTGCGGGGAAAAGGCTATCTGGCTGGTGGGTTCGGCAACCTCAAAAGCAGGGTTGTGGGACCTGGTTGCCGGGCGGCAGCCACAGGTATTACTGATTGATGAAATGGACAAAATGAATGCCGCTGATACTGCTGCTCTACTTTCCATGATGGAGGGCGGACGGCTGGTCCGGGCTAAAGTCGGGCGACAGCTTGACATGCATAATCCTATCTGGGTTGTAGCGGCGACCAACCGGATGGATATGCTTTCGCCGGAGCTCCGCTCTCGCTTCGCCCTTCGGCGTCTGAACCCTTATAGCCGGGACGAATATTTAACCGTAGTCAAAGGTGTGCTGGTACGTCGTGAGAACATGAGCCAGGAACTGGCGGAAGAAATAGCTCAAAGGCTTGATGGCCGGAGTCAGGATGTCAGGGATAGCATAAGAGTAGCGAGGTTAGCGCCGCAGCTCGGGGTAGAAAAAGCTGTCAAGCTCTTGTTGGGAACACCATAAACTCGGCGCTTATTTACCGTATTTCAAAAGAAAATACCCCGACCAGCACCTGCTCAACGTTGACCTTGTATTCGTATTTACCAGCCGGCAGGGGAAGTGTCCCACCGGAGGCGAAACCTCCACCAGCGTGGATAAAAGGTAAAACTCGACTCTTCGAGAAAGTATTCCCGCTAGAGTTCTGAGGATGGTTGATTGTTTACCTACTTGTGCTCCGTAATGAACTTCCTCAGGTCTGCCTTCTGGGTGAAAGTATCTCCTCCGTCCGTGCTTTTAAATATTCGCAGCCCTTTTCCGCCCGCATAGACGATGTTCGAATCTGAGAGAGAAAACTCGATATCCGAAATATCCTCTGATTCAAGCACTTTCTTAACGGTCATCAGGCCGTCCGTGCTCTTATAGAGGCCATCACGGTGCGAAATGAAAACGACGTTGCTGTCATGCGGTGATATCCTCACCGGGCCATACATCTTGTAGTCCTTGACCGATTGCCACGTTGTGCCGCCATCTTTGGAGCAAAATACCGACGATAGTTCATTCGCGCCCTCTTGGTAAATGATGTAGTAGCTCACGCCGTAAATCAGGTTCTTGTCTCTCGGAGCCACATCAAAGCTGCTGAAAAAGATGTTGGGTGGGCCGATTTTCTGCCAGGTTTCTCCGCCATCAGTGCTTTTCACCAGCCCCAGTGCCTTGGTGGGTACCGGGTCTTCGTCCTTCTGCCCCAGCGTGTAGATGTTCTTGGAGTCCCAGGCGACTATTTTCCAGAAGTCACTCCAGGCCGCTACCTGGGGGTCAGGGAGATTCAACATGGTCCAACTAAGGCCGGCATCTGTACTCTTATAAATCCCGCCATCGAACAATTTACCGCTTATGTCCTGCCCGGTGGAGCCACAAATACCCCCGCTTATTCCTAAAAAGAGAACTTCAGGATTAGCCGGGTCTATAGCAATTGCCCCACCGGACCCGCAGGAAAGCCCTTTTACGCTTCTGTGCCAGGTGTTTCCTCCATCACTCGTATAGTAAAATCCGCCATTGCTGCTCGGGTAGTCGCCTTCAGCGGGTCCGGGAGTAGTGGCAAAGACAGCGTATGCTTTTAAAGGGTCTTTCGGGTCTATGGCAATATCATAGGTCTCGGCGTATTCCGGAGGATGGATGATTTCTCCCGCCATATAGAGAAGGCCATTTCTCTGCCAGGTCCAGGTATCGCCGCCATCCGTACTTTTAAAGTTACCGTTCCCCTCGCTGCCTACGTAGATGGTATCGGGGTCGGTCAGTGAAATCGCCAGGGAGTGGAAGACCTGGTCTTCGAAATTCTCGGTTCGTTCTCCTACCGGGCCACATACAATTCCTTCTCGGATTAGCCCCGTATCTACTCTTACGGTAGTAGAGTGGCTGCTCTCTCCGGCAGTGTTCATCGCGGTCACCCTGAAATAGGCAGTCCTGGGCAGCTTTTCAGCTACCTTGCAGGAAGTATCGTTTGTATCATTGAGGCGCCTGTATTCCCCATTTTCAGTTTTTGAGACATACACCCGGTATCCAGATGCACCTGGCACCTCGTCCCAGGTAAGGATAACTGACCGGTATTCTCTTAAATACGGGTCTTCAAGCTTCCCTTTCAGGTTTTTGGGTGAGCCAGGAAGAGATATAGTAGGACTGGAAACTGGAGGCGCAGTTGAGACTGGAATTGGACTTTTTGGTGGCTCGGTGGTTCCGGTGCTGGCGCCCGGTGCAGTAGTCGGTGCCGGTGGGGTAGTTTGAGTAGGAGCGGGCGTGCAACCGTAAACAATAATCAACACAATCAAAAGGAAGAAAAAAACTATCCTCATGCTCAAGTCCTCGGTTTTTTCAACAATTTTAATATTCCACAATATTTTCGTCAAAATTTTTCATACTGCACCTTGGTCCTTATTCTTTTTGGTATTGTGCATTACTATCCCAGGGTTTCAAAGAACTACAAATATGCAAAGCAAAATGGAAAATGTAGAAGAATGCCATCCTGGGGTTAGATTGAAACCCTATGAAACGCCGCCGCGGAAATACTAGCGGCTGACGCAAAAGGGACGAGGCTCCCGTTTACCAGTGGTCAAACTGCTTATCGCCTGCCATCCTGAGATTACAAGAGTGCCGGCGCTGGATTACTTCCGTGAGAAGAGCAAAGAGCGAAAGTACATCAGAAAACAACTGAATAAACGACGAACAAAACAACCAGAATAGTCTTAACCTAATTGATTCTATACGGCTTCTCTGCTTTCTTACTCTAACTTTAGAGACGAGACAAAGTGTATTACCCCCGCTGAGATTGTGGAGTGCCCGGAAGGGTAAAGTCTTTTTCGGATTACAGTTTTATTTTACCTCAAAAGGAAATACCCCGACCAGCACTTGGTCAACGTAGACCTTGTATTCGTATTTACCCGCTGGTAAGGAAAGAGTTCCACCGGAGGCGAAACCCCCGGCTTTTTGGGCAATCTGGCCACCATCAACTTCTTCCCAGGTTACGAGATTGTAGTATCGGGAGGATATCGTCACATCCTGAATTGCCGAGCCGTACAAGAGAAGCTTTTCTTCGGGAGCAAATACGCTGGCATTTTTCTGCAAATCCAGGGGCAATTTCCCGCCTTCGGGCAGTTTGCCGATACCCAGCTCGCTAAAGTACTTCCGGAAAGCGGCTGTGTCAGGCTGCTCGGATAAAACCGTTTCGGTAACCACGATATCCAGCACACCTATCACTTCACCAAAGCTGCCGGTGTGGGCTTTCAGGGTATAGTCTCCCGGCTGTAGAGGAGTGGAGGATAGAGACAGTCCACCGGCAGAGACTGCTTTATTACTGCCTTCGGTACGTATGCCGGAGGCCAGCCCGGTGAGCTTGTCTCCCTGATAAATATTTACTTTGAAAGTAATTGATTCCTCGGACATGCCCATAGCCCAGAGCCTGGCCTGGGCAGTCTGGGCTGAGGATAATGTCGTCACTTGCGGGTCGTCTGGATTATTGCTCAGCGTTATCCAAATCTTTATCTTCGCGTTCTCCGGGGAAAAGATTGAACTACCGGAAGTATTGCTGCAAGCATTTGTTCCGAATGCCAGCAAGGCAAAAATCATCAGAAATAGGGCCGCTATTTTTCTGCTCATGGTGACTCCTCTACTCCTAAAAGCTCACTTTTGTCATATCAATCCGGGTTATTTCGATTTCGATAGGAGACGGGGCTCCTTCGTGAGTTACCGTTAGTTTCACTTTGCTGCCGACCGGACCTTTTATCCGCAGCTGGATTTCGCCTTCTCTCATTTGCGAGTAGGGAACTCCGTTAACTGCAACGATTAAGTCTCCCGGCTTCACTCCGGTGTCATTGAGCGGAGAATTCCCGGCTATCTCGGTGATGCGGATTCCTTCGGTGGTTGCCTCAAACTTAATGCCGATACCACCCGCGGTAAGCTCAGCTATTTTCTGCAAATCTTCCGGCTTTACGGTGACCGACCAGCTCTTTATTTTCCCATCATGGACTTCGGCCTCGATGTCACCCGTGATATACTCCAGTCCCATGATTTGGTACTCATCTCCAGTCTGTCTTATAGTGAACCTGACTTTGTCGCCCTCGGTTTTCATCTGGCCGATAACCGTATATTGGGTATGCCAGGCAGCGAGCTGCCGTAAAGCGGATTCAAGCTGAGCCTTGCCGTTTATCTTCACTCCCATCTGCTCCTGCTGGAACAGCACATCATCCGCCAGGAGACTGAAGCAGGTCTCAACATTTCCGTTGGTCGAAGCCTGGAGGAAGGTTTGGACTACTTTTTCCGGGCTTAGAGCCGTTGTTGATGACGAGGATTTGGCACAGCCGGAAGCTAACAGAGTTAACAGTAATAGTACAAATAGAATCTTCTTCGCCATTTAAAGAATGCCTCCTATTTGCAGTTAATATGTTTGTTTATGACCACTTTGGTTATTATACTTCGCTCTCTAAAGTATCCTCAATAGAGGGGTGACTTGGGGAAAGCCGGTTAGCTGTTTGGGACCGGTTACCGTAACGGTTAAAGCTAACGGTTACCTGGTTCGTGCGTAACCGCAGTAACCGCCGTAGCTAACAAGCCCTTGACAACCGGGCCTCTCTGGGCTAATAATTAAACCAAAGCCTCAGAGCTAATCCGCGCAGGCGGACTCTGAGGCTTATTTGTTTGTATAGATAGATGGTTAGATGGATTGAATATCGGGAGGTGGAGCATGACAGCAAACGATGAAGGCCGGATGGACTATGTCAGACGGCGCTTTGCCGAGGCGCAAAGCCCGGAGGAAGTCGACCGGATAAGACAGGAGCTTATTGCCGATGAGGACATACCTCGCGGCACTGTGGACCGGGTAAAGAACGATATGAAGAAAAACGGTGACCTTCCCCAATCCAGTGCCGGCGGTTCCCTCGTCTCGCTGAAGCGCCAGTTTCCTCAGAGAATGGGGCGCTATGACGTGCTCACTCCGGAAGCTGTCCTTCAGGAGCTAAGGCTTCAGGATGGGGAATACAAAGTCGGCTTCGTGGATGGCATTGCCATGCTACTTCTGGCAGCTAGGCTAAACCAGGAGCTGGCGACTACCCAAGCCGAGGCGATGACGCCAATGATAAAGATGCTCCAGACCTTGAGGGAAGAGGAGAAAGAAGCCGCGGAGAGGTCGAAGGCGTCGGCGAGCGAGGCAGCCAATATCGCCGCGCATCAGGCAGTGAGTGGAGTTGTCAATTACCTGGAGCAAAGAATCCCCAAAGCTCCCCCGCCAAAGGATACGAATGAGCTGTTTACCAAACGCATTGATAAGATGTGGGACATGATGGAGCACATGATGGAGCAAAAAATGTTCCCGCAGGCGGCGAATCAACCGCCAGAGGGCTGGGAGTACGAAAAAATAAACCAGGCAGTCCCCGGCCCGCAACCTTCAAGTGAAGCAGCGGCTCAAGATAAACCCAAAGGCACCCCGCCAGGGTGGGATAAAGAAAAACAGGAGGAGAAAGAAAATGTTTAATCCAGCGATGTTTGGTGTCAGCCCCCAGCAGATGGAGCAGGCTAGAGAAGTCGGTCGACACCTGAAAATGGAAATCAGGAAGTATCGCAAGCAGGGACGGCTTGAGGTCCGGTTTTTCCTGCTTAATCCCAATGAGCCGTACGATATCGGGGACCCCGTAGACAAGCTTTCCGACCAGCTTGCCTGGGGATTTGCCAACATGTTCGACATCAAGGGGAAGATAATTGATGTGGACTGAGCAGTTCCAATCCATGCTGTTGCTGATGGTCATGGCCATGCTGCTGCGGGCTTCCTATGAAATGTCACGACCGAAGCGCAATCCAGAAGTTACAGCGTTTGCTGACTCACGCTTGATTAATGATACTGCAAAACCGGGTACTCTCACGCCTCAGCAAAAGGAGTGGGTAGACAAGGCTGTAAAACGGTATGCCGAGGCCCAGGAGAAGAAATGGTGCAACTGGAACGAAGCAATGTTCGAGACTGTGAAGTAGCTTCCAGGCATCCATATGGTTGCCGTTACCGAATAGTCATGTGCATTTAAGCTGGTGGTAAGGACCCTCAGCCGCGATAATGCGGAATCAGCCATTCCATATTGTTGGCTTTAAGAAAGTTTTCCAGAGTGTCGGGGTCGTATTGCAGACCCAGGCGTTCACCTGAAGTCCACCATTCTTTCTTGCCGCCTATGTCCTGAATCCAAGAACCCTTTCCCTGCCCCGGATTTGATGGTTCGGTGGTCTGTGATATGGTCCAGCTGGTATAGGGGCACTTTTCCTTCGCTGCCAGGATGATAGCGTCCAGCTTTTTCCTTGATTCGGATGAAAAGAAATCATAAGGCGGCTGGGTACGAACCACGTCGCCAACTCTTGCCGCAACCTCTATCTCCCACCAGCCGACGCCCATCTGTCCCTGAGTATAGCCGACTATTGTCCTGGACTCGACTTTATCGCCTACTTTCAGGCCTACCGGCACGTCTACCAGGTGTTGAAAAACAATACCATAGTTCCGGCCATACCGCATTGTCACAGCGTATTGCCAGTTGCCTGTAGCCGGGTCTGTGCCCTGCCAGATATAGACTATGGTGCCGGCGCACAGGGAGTATATACCGGGTCGTGGGAGCTAAACGTGTAAAACTGCATCTCGACAGCGGGTTCATACGGACTTTCCCAGATTCCATAGGGAGTAAACCGGGCAATATTGTCCATGCTCAAGTCAGGCGGCCCCCAGTATAGCTCCAGAACAGGAGCATCATCTGTCAGAGGATATATTTCGTACAGCATTTCTCCACTACCCTGAGGAGGTTGCGTTTGCCCGTCACGGGGATTCTCTCGGATACCGCTGGTTTCAACTGTTGACCACGGCCCTTCTGCGATTATGACAGACACTCCACCACCAGCATGCCTCTCATGGAGCACGGCGACAAGTACGCCGTTTCCATTATGGCGGTAATACAGCATACTGTTCTTTACTTCCGGATTATCCGGAGGAGAAAACTGTACTTCTTCGAATAGGATATAGCTGCTTTTCAGGTTTTTATACCAGGTAATTACATCTGCCAGTTTCGCTCTGACCCTGTAAGTCCGGCAGGAAAGCCCCGAGATATTCAATTGCTCCTTTACACCACTGGGTGTGGGCATTTCTTCTGCCCCTTGATAGAGAGGAATTCCTCGAAAAGGAGTGGTGGTCGTAGAATGGCTGGGGGTCTCAATTGGAACGCTAGTTGCAGGATATTCTGGAGTCTCAGCGGGAACATTGATTGTAGTCTCTTCCCTTATGGTATTCGCCGGGGCAGTGCTGGGAGAAGTCGCCTGCTCGGAAGAACAAGCTGCCAGGGCGATGACTGAAATCGCTAGGATTAAAGAAACAAATAACCTCATATGGTTTAACATATTTGAATATATTTTAAGAAAAGTGCTTTAAACGTTCAATAGGGAGTTTCAATTCATTACTCGGGAACTCGATAGAGCTATAAAAGTAGATAAACAGTGCCTTTTAAAGTTTGTTTCAATTCATTTAGAATAGCAAGGAACCGTCCAAAAAACTGTTCGGTTTTAACCTCCTGATGCATCTTAATATATAGAAGGGATGAAAGGAAGGATAATTTGGAAGAAGCCGCAGTCATAGCCCTAGTAAAAGCCGGTAACGCTGATGCTTTTGCGGACATCATCAAGCACTACCAGCTGCCTATTCAACGATACCTTTATCGCCTTACCGGGGACTATGAGCTAGCCCAGGACCTGATGCAAGATACTTTTATCCAGGCATACAAGGGAATTCTGAAAACAGATTCGGTTCTTTCCTTCAGAGCCTGGCTCTACCGGATTGCTACCAACAATGTCTATAAGCAGCACCGGAAACGGCTCCTCTTCCTACCCTTCTCCAGTCTGCAAAAAGACGTGGAACTTCCCGCTGGAAACAGTGTTGCTGAGACCGATGAGAGTCTGGCAATCCAGGAAGTTCTGGCGCACTTACCCAAGGAACAGAGAACCTGCCTGGTGCTGCACCTGGTGGAGGGTTTTAAATACCGGGAGATTGCAGAAACCTTGGGTATCTCAGAAGATGCCGTGCGTATGCGGGTTTCCAGGGGGAAAGAAGCCTTCCAGAAGCTGTATCGAGGAGGTGAGGATTAATGCAGTGCAGAGATTTGAAAGAGTTGCTCTCGGCTTATGCCGACGGTGAGCTTTCCCGTACGCAGAAGGAGTTCCTGGAGGAACACCTTGCCGGGTGTGCTGATTGCCAGTCAACCCTTGGGGGTTACCGGGCGGTGAACCAGAAGCTCAAATCACTCAGGGAGGTGCCTGAGATGCCGGATAAAAAGGACGCAATAATATCAAAGATTAAAGCTGAGTCCAACAAATCGATAAAAGTGTGGCTACAAAGGCAGCCAGCCTGGAAAGTTTCAACCGTGGCTATCCTGTCGTTAGCATTGATTATCGGGTTGGTAATAGTTAAACCGATGGTAGACAACCAGTCGCAGGCGGCTATGGCGGCAGATATTGTCGAGAATAGCCCGGAAGTGAAAACCTTTTTTAGTGGCATGTCGTTCCAAACAGAAGTAGTAAATGTATCTGATAGTAAAGCCCTAGTATTGGTCAAAGGGCAGGAGGGGGTTGCTGTTACTGTTGATGTAGACTTGACTAGTAAAGTGGTTACTATTAAGTCACAAACGGTTGGTTCTTATGAGCAAGCGGGAGAAAAAGCCGGATTCATTGCCGGCAGGCCGGGCTATGTTCCGCAAGGCCTGGTACTGGAGGCTGTCACGACAATGGGAGATAGCTCTCAGCCCTTCGTGATGGTGAATTCGCTGTATTCCGACCATCTCCTTACCAGACTACCGCCCACTAAAAGTATTACATTACGCCAGCGTCCATTGTCTGGTTCAGCCAGTGACGTAGACCCTATCGCCTTCGCTAGCACAGGTTTTTCGCAGATTCAAATACAAGGTGAGACCGCCTGGTGGAGAAGAGGCATTACAGAGCAGAAAAGCCTAGATTCTTCTCCGTATCTCAATAATGACAAAATCCAACTCTTCTGGAATTCGCTTAGCCAGCAAGTTGGGTACGTAATAACGGGGGAAAATCTTCCTATTGAGGAATTAGTTAAATTCGCCAACTCAATCCGACTAATAAACTAGCCCTTCATACTGTTTTTGATGTAATAGTAGGGTAAAGGATTAGATTTCTGTGGAACGGTCGAAATTGGGCACAACATCGATTATTGCTTTATTCCTTGCAGGGGTGTTAGTTACTCTTACCGCTTGCATGTCAGTGCCCGCAGAGTTGCCCGCTCCAATACGGCAAACACCGCAGACCCCAACACTGAATAGCATAACTCGACAATTACCGCTGAGGATTATCTCTCTGACTTCCCCTATAGCTCCACAAGGCTATGCTACTCTGGTCGCTGAGACTTTGCCAAGTGCAGAATGCACGATTATGGTTGACTATAGAGCACTTGCGAGTAACATTAGCGGTTTTCATTCCCAGATAGCAGACGGCAATGGTAGGGTATCCTGGACTTGGCAAGTCGGGAATGGTCAAGGCACATGGGATATAACTGTTAAGGCTGAGTATGGCGGACAGACCGCCTCGACAGTTGCCCTGCTTACAATTGGGAATCTGCAATGGGATAAGATACCGCAACCACAACGTTGAGCCCGCAAATTCCAATATAGTTGGCTTTCCTCTCTCAACAACCATCGACATCCTATGCCCAATATTTTGAGCGTGAGTTGAAGCTAAATCTCGCGCCAAGCTTTGGGAAAAAGTATTGACAAGAGCCAAGCTCGTGATATAGCCTTTATTTGAAAGCCTCAGAGCTCGCCGATTTAAGTTCGGCTCTGAGGCTTATCTTTTATCG
>CAZIQW010000042.1:0-11107 GCA_964541585.1 uncultured Dehalococcoidales bacterium
CTGAGGCTGAAAGGTGGAAACAGGTGGCCGGCCAGCCAATATGGGATAGCTGGGTAAAGGAGATGGAAGACAAGGGCTTACCCGGCAAGAAAGTACTGGATGAAACACTGAAGCTGGTACAAAAATACAGTAATTAGGGGCTATTATTATGGCAACAGCAGTTAATGCCTTACCTGAAAGCAGGACTACTGAATTGGTAAGGGCACCGATATACAGGTTGACTAAAATGATCAATGCTGTGGGTATGGCGGTGCTTGCGGTGATGATGTTCCTCATGGCGTTAGATGTCATCTTGCGCTATGCTTTTAACAAGCCGATACCCGGCTCGCTAGAAAATACTCAATTCATGCTGGCGATAGTGGTCTCTTTCGGTCTGGCATATACTGCAATGAATAAGGGGCATGTGACCATAGACCTGTTAACGTCGAAAATGTCTCCACGAATCCGGTTCTACTTTGGTACCCTTAACTCCGTATTCTCATTGGTGATGGTAGGGCTGATTACCTGGCAGTTGACAGGCTATGGTCACATGATGCAGTCGGCAAATATCACGTCCTCGGTACTGAGAACCCCGGTCTATCCTTTTATCTATGCTACAGCTTTTGGTTTTGCAATGCTGGCTCTGGTGTATCTGTACGATACTTTCGAAAATACGGTGAAGTTTTTAAAAACTTCAAGATGGACAGGCTGGCTTTTACTGTTAGCAGTAACTGCGCTTCTGTCATATTTGTGTGTAACGATTGTCATGGACAGTGGCTCTCTTTTTTCATTGTCAACTATCACTGCCGGTATAGTAGGTATAGTCTTACTGGTGATACTTCTTTTTTCAGGCATGCCTATCGGTATGGTAATGGCAATCGTGGGTTTTTTGGGAATGTCTTATATTGCCGGTTCGCAGCCCGGTCTGTCCTCAATAGGCAGTTCGCCGTATAGTACGGTGTCCACTTACAGTTTTACTGTTATCCCCCTGTTCGTCCTCATGGGCTCTTTTTGCTTTTTTTCCGGGCTCAGCCGGGATATTTATTTCGCTGTTTATATATGGATAGGGCATCTACCCGGCGGGCTGGCAATGGCAACGTTTGGAGCCTGTGCCGGTTTTTCTGCGATTTGCGGCTCCAGTCCGGCTACAGTGGCTACCATGGGGACTGTAGCCTATCCGGAAATGAAGAAGTACCGCTATGACTCCAGGCTGGCAACCGGATGTATATCCGCCGGCGGAGGCCTGGGAGTGCTGATACCGCCCAGTATTATTTTAGCCATCTATGGAATATTAACCGAGCAATCAATCGGGAAATTATTCCTGGCAGGGATTATACCGGGTATTCTTAGTCTGGTGCTTCTCGTATTAACCACATATATTATCTGTTTAAAAAATCCGGAGCTTGGTCCGCGAGGCGCAATCTCTACTTATAAGGAGAGGTTCGCTTCTCTAAAAGGAACCTGGGGAGTTTTGGCTCTTTTCCTGCTGGTCATGGGCGGTATCTATTTTGGAGTATTTACTCCCACCGAGGCTGCTGGGGTCGGGGCTTTCGGTGCCCTGTTGTTTGCGCTGAGCCGAAGAAAACTGGGCTGGACGAATTTCAAAGCCAGCCTTCTGGATACCGGCAGTACTACCTCGATGTGTTTTCTTATCCTTGTGGGGGCAACCGTTCTGGGTTATTTCCTGGCAATCACCAGGTTGCCTTACGAAATTTCAATGTTTATTACAGCTCTCGAAGTAAGCCGTTACCTTGTTTTCGCGGTCATCTTCCTGATTTACTTTTTACTGGGTATGATAATGAGTACTATTGCCATGATCATACTTACCGTTCCGATATTCTTTCCGATAATGATGGATTTGGGATTTCATCCAATCTGGTTTGGGGTAATAGTAGTGAAGGTAACCGAAATCGCGATGATTTCTCCCCCGGTGGGCATCAATGTGTTCGTAATGAAGGGCATTGCGAAAGATGTTTCCATGTATACCATCTATCGCGGAGTTATTCCTTTTCTTATTTCCGAAATCGTGGCAATAATTATTCTGCTCTTTGTTCCTCAGGTTACTACCTGGCTGCCGGAGATGATGCGAGGTCCGGGATAATTATTTTTAAAGTAAACAGGGTAAATAACGCTTGAAAGGAACCTTACGACCATGACAAAAAGCATATATGATTTAAGGACATTTATTACCCGGCTGGAAGAAGAAGGGGAGTTAGCTCGGGTTAAAGTAGAAGTAGATTGGAAGTATGAGCTGGGGGCTATTGCTCGCAAAGCCTACGGCCCGCCAGCCCGACCGGCCCTGCTGTTTGAGAAGGTCAAAGATTACAATACCCCGGTGTTTACGGGGGGGCTGCATACCTTCCGGCGGCTGGCCATAGCCCTGGGATATGATCCGGGGCTGGATGAGAACTCGATTATCCGCAGGTATGTTGAGAGCCTGGGTAAACCGGTCAAGCCGGTACTGGTCAAAGAGGGACCCTGCAAAGAGAATAAATACTTCGGTAAAGAGGTGAATGTACTGAAGTTTCCGGTGCCCTGGTGGGCGGAAAAAGACGGAGGCAGGTATATCGGCACCTTTCATCAGATAATTACCAAAGACCCGGAAACCGGGTGGACCAATGTGGGGACTTACCGGATGATGGTACATGAGGGGGATGTCTGCGGCATTCAGCTTTCACCCTTTCAGCATGCGGGAATGATGTGGAGCAAGTATAAGAAGATGAACCAGCCGATGCCGATAGCCGTAGTCATCGGCAACGACCCGGTAGCCAGTATAGTCGGGGGGTCACCTTTTCCGGCCGGGGTCAATGAATGGGAAATGGTAGGGGCTGTGCGGGAGAAGCCGGTGGAACTGGTCAGGTGTGAAACGGTTGATCTGGAGGTGCCGGCCCATGCCGAGATAATTCTGGAAGGGGAAGTGAATTTGACGGATATGAGGCAGGAAGGCCCCTTTGGAGAGCATACCGGCTATTATGGAGGTGGTGTCAGAGAGCTGCCGACAGTAAAGATAAATTGTATTACCCATCGGGATAATCCGATATTCCGGGGGACTGCGGTAGGGGTCCCGGTAACCGAACAGACCCGGCTTAGCGGGTTTGCCTGGGCAACCTGTGCCTGGTTGGTGTATAAACAGGCTGGATTTCCCGGAGTGGTGTCTATCAACTGCCCCGCGGGGAGTGATCCGGAGCTGTGTGCCATTATCTCCATAAATAAGAGTTATGCCAGTCAAGCGCTGGATGCGGGCAGGTTGTTTTTAAGCAACAAGGTAGGCAAACAGATGAAGCATGTCATCGTTGTAGATGATGATATCAATATATTCGATTTGAGCCAGGTGTTGTGGGCAATTAATACCCGGATGCAGGCCAGCCGGGATATTTACATAACTCAGAACGAAAGCGGCTCGCGATTGGACCCGTCAGTACCGCGTGATTCGATTGGTTATACCGATAAAATGATAATTGATGCTACCTGGAATACTACCCATCTGTTTCCACCCAGGCCGGAGTGGGGAGGAAACGTGTTCCCGCCGGTGGTGGCCACCAGTCCTCAGATGCTGGAATACATTAATAAACGCTGGCCGGAATACGGAATCGACAAATAAGAAGACTAGAGTTAAAAGGCGAGAAAATACCCGTATTAGATTATAGCCATTTGTCCATCTACACGGGTATTATAGAGGTACGTCTTCCGGTATACAGGCAATGTAATCTGTACACCGGAAGACGTATCTGCGCCAATCTTTTCTGAAGCAGACTACCGTATCGGCTTAATCAAAGAACAAACGGTCTTAATCTTTGGCTTTCGTGATTTCTCCATAGAGTTCCGGCCGGCGGTCGTCCACAAAATTCCATTCAAATATGCCTTTTTTCAGGACGGTGCGCTTATGACGGGCGAATGTCAGGTTCACCCCGGCATAGATAATCTCTTCTTTATCCGCGCTGGCTCCGGCGCGGATATCTCCGATTGTATCTACAATCCTGCTCAGGCCGATAAAATTGGTACCGCCCTCACTGCCTACCCTGTCTACCGCTGCAATATAGACCTTGTTTTCAAAAGCACGGGTTGGAACTACCAGTGCCGGAGCTTTTTCTCTGCCCTGCGGCCAGTTGGTGGGCAGCGCAATGATGTCTGCTTTCATCAATGCCAGCACCCGGATGCTCTCCGGGAAATTGCAGTCGTAACAAATAATCATGCCAATATTCCCCACGGGGGTTTCATAAACCTGGAAAGGCTGGTCGCCGCGGTCCAGAAAGCGGTCTATGCCCAGGAAGGGAAGGTGTATCTTGCGGTATTTGCCGATAAGTCCCTCAGGCCCCGTCAGCACTGCGGCGTTATAGCATTTGTTTCCGTCTATCTCCAGCATACCTGCAACTATATAAGCCCCGGTTTCCCGGCTGCATTTTACCAGTTCATCCGTAGCGGGGCCGGGTATGGTTTCCATGTAAGGAATTGCCTCTTCCCGGCTTTCAAAAACATAACCGGTCAGAGCGCACTCCGGAAATACAATAAGGTTGGCGCCTTTACCGGCTGCGGTACTGGCTTTGAGCAGTATTTTGTCCAGATTTTCTCTTACTTCCATAAGCCGGCAATCCATTTGTACGGCAGCAATCATTATCTCATCTCGCATGGCTGAACCCCTTTAAAAATTTAAAAGTCGAAAGTTTTAGAGCTACAAGTTTTAAATTATTACCTGGTATGGGTCCCGTAGGCGATACCGGACCTCTTAATATTTTCAGGATATTTGAACTTCTGCGCCGCTATCTGGACCATCTGTTGGCCTAGTTCGCTGGCTGCCTTCATGCATTTTTCCAGTTGATTTACCTCACCCTTGCCACCGGCGTAAGCCGCTACGAAATTGGCCGGTATCATCTGGCGGGTGACAAAATAGAAATACAGGTCTTTCAGGGCGGCTTCAAGTCCCAGACTGCCGCAGACGGTAACAACCCCTCCGACCTTGTTAGCCAGGCTTTTCTCCGGTTTTCCCAGGGGAATGGTCCGGTCGATGAAAATTTTTGTCTGAGCACTCATGCCGTAAAAATAAATCGGGGTACCGATGATTATTCCATCAGCTTCCAGCAGCCCCGGATAGATTTCCTGCATCCCGTCCTTAATATGACATTCGCTGGTTTCCCAGCATGCCCGACAGCCGTCGCATGGCTTTATGTTTTTATCGCTTACCCTGCAGAGCTCCGTGTCCGCCCCCTGCTGACGGGCTCCCTCAAGTACTGCCTTCAACAGGGTATCGGTGTTTCCTCCGGCACGCGGACTAAATGATAAACCCAAAATTTTCATAGATTACCTCCTGAATTCAAAAAGCTATTGGGAACATTATAGCACCTTGTGAACGTAATCATAAAGATTGAGAGATTGACCATTTGACCTTGCCCGGGATACCCATTAATATATTGATAAGTATGGTGCAGGATTTCAAAGACAGGCTGCTTATTTTCTCTCAGGAGAAATACACAATTCGGAACTGCCCTTTAATCTACAAATTCGGATTCTAACCTTATTTCCAATTTCAGACTTTGAATTCTTACGAGGGGTCTTAACTTGAGCATAAAGATTGATAATGAAAAATGTATTGGCTGCGCGGTTTGCGTTAATGTATGTCCCTTTGGATGCTTATCCATAAAGGACGATAAAATCATAGTAAATGAAGGTTGTACTCTCTGCGGGGCTTGCCGGGATGAGTGCCCCAATCATGCTATTACCATTGAATCTCCTCAGAAGGTCGAGGCAGTCCAGGGAGATTACCGGGGCGTCTGGGTCTTTGCCGAACAGCGAGACGGTAAGATTAAGAGCGTAGCTTTCGAACTGCTGGCTAAAGGCAGAGAACTGGCCGATAACCTGGATTCCGAATTATGTGCCGTCTGCCTGGGTAGTACCATTGAAGGCATAGAGCAGCTAATCGCTCACGGTGCGGACAAGGTTTATCTCGTGGAAAGTCCTGAACTGGCCTCTAATCCGGAAGATTTGCTGACCGGTCAGATGATTGGTCTCATCCGGGAGTATAAGCCGGAAATCGTACTGGCCGGAGCGACCTCACTGGGACGTTCATTTATACCCAGAGTTGCTGCTGAGATAGGAACCGGACTGACAGCCGATTGCACCGGGCTTGAGATTGACCCTGAAAAGAAATTGCTCTTGCAGACCCGCCCGACCTTCGGCGGCAACATCATGGCAACTATTGTTTGCCCGGCCAACCGGCCGCAAATGTCTACCGTACGCCCCCGCGTATTTAAAAAGAATCCTCCTGTTTCCAACCGCCAGGGCCGGGTAATCAAGCTGGATTTTGCCAGGGAGAGCATCACCTCCCGGACCAGGCTGCTGAGCTTTGTGGAGGACCTGACGGAGCGAGTGAAACTGGATGAGGCGGATATTATCGTGGCTGGGGGCAGGGGCCTGGGAAAACCTGAGAACTTTAATTTGATTGAAGAACTGGCGAAGGCTATGGGAGCAGCACTCGGCTCTTCCCGCCCGCCGGTAGATGAGGGCTGGATTCCCTATTCACACCAGGTGGGGCAGACGGGCAAAACCGTTTGTCCTAAACTCTACATTGCCTGCGGCATCTCCGGTGCAGTGCAGCACCTGGCAGGAATGCAGACGGCAGATACCATTGTTGCAATCAACAACGACCCCAGTGCACCTATCTTTGAAATCGCTACCTACGGCATAGTGGGCGATTTGTTTCAGGTGGTGCCGTTGATGATTAAGGAGATGAAAGCTTAACCTCCTAACAGCCGGCTCAGGAAGCCTTTCTTCGGAAGCTCACCCTGTTTGAACTGCTCAATCGATTTGTCATCCAGTTTTAACTGGTAGGGAACCCACTCGCCATTTTCATCCAGTGTCGCAGCTGGTATGCTGCCCCTTGCTCCGGTATACATCTGCCAGAGTATGTAATCCCCATTCTCATTGAAAAAGCCCTCATTGTCAGCCTGGATGATGCCGGATAAGGAATCTTTGAGGTAGTTCTGAATTCTGCCCAGCGCAGGCCACCCCTCGCGGGTAATGTTATTGCCGGAAAGCTGGAAACTATATATCGTTTTGACTCTGGAGAGATAATTCCTTATCCACTCCCGCGCACTGACCGGATAAGAGCTCCGGATAGAGTCATTTAATTTAACCAGGCTTTCCTCTAAACTGTCATCGAATATTGAGTGCCTCTCCAGAACAGCTATCAGATTATCCCGGGGTTCATAGATTTTTATTTTCTTCCATGAATGCTCCGTTCCTTCCGACAGCAGAATATAGTTCCCCTGCTGCTGGATTTCGCTGAAGGGGAGGGTTTCCTCGGAAGGGGAGAGCAATCTAACATAGCAAGACATAATTACAAAATTTCCTCTAGAACCAAGTATATATCTAATAAACGAGCGAAGTCTAATTTTTGAAATAAAGGGGAACCCTGATTCTATTCCCGCAAATCGGATACAAATAAAAATAAGGCGGGGAGAATCGAAAATTCGCCCCGCCTGTCTGCCATTTTTCAATTTTTGGCTCTATAGTCTATTGTTTCTTTTATGCTCCCGGATTGGCTACCCTTCCCATGAAGATGATGGTTTCGGTCTGAATATCGCGAATCAAGAAAATGAAAGGACTGTCAATAACCATATCCTTGACATCCATTGGCATGGATACCGTGTCCATTATTACGCCGGTTGCCGCTGCCGCTTCCGTACCCTCTTCATTCACGTTGATAAAGGATTTATGCACTACGTCCTGGATATACAGTTCTTTTTTCCCGGTCATACCGGAGAAATCGGCCTCAGTTTCGGAGAAGGATACCGGCATGCCCAGTTCACTGAGTGTCTTCTGCAAGCTGAATTCACCTTCAATTTCAAACTTTGGCAGGGTCAGGTTAACGTGCTCGGATTTCAGTTCACTGATTATTCGGTTTAGCTGCTGGTTGTTAAGAGCAGCTTCAAAGGTCTTGAACTGGTCGCTCTGGGGCAGCAGGATTATCATGGACATCTGGTTGCCGTCATAGGGCAGCTCGATTGCCTGATAATCAGTCCCTTCGGCATAGCTGTAAGATTTTGCCCGTTGTTCCATCATGGGTACAGTCACCTGACTTCCGTCAAGGAGAGTAAATTGACCGTCCGTGGTGTTCAATTCGGAAAACGGTCTTGCCCAGGCTGCATTAAAATAGACTGCGTTGGTAAGTACCAGACGGGTCATATGGCTTATTGAACCTTCCGGCAGCAAGTCCTGGATTTTCTCCTCGGTTTGCTGGCTGACCCATTCATTAATTGTTTTCCGGGATTCTTCAGTAGCCTTGATAAAGTCTACAATCCGCAGCCCGGCCCCGTAATTTTCTGCCAGGAGATCGAGATATTCAGGAGAAAAATGGAAGTCCTTTTGTCCCCAGATGGCATTGACCACATTCAGACGAAAGTCGTTGCCGTCCTGGCCTCTGGCCCCCTCACCCCTCTGTGCCAGTTCAAGGTCCAGGCTATTAAAAGCAGCGTGAAGCTGATTTTGCGCCAGTTTAAATTGAAGGGCAGCAGCCATCTGTGCTTCTGTTTCACCTCGTGCGCCGCCGTAGGTCATGGCCAGGGCTTCAGATATGCTGTAGGGGGAATAAAATAAATTCTCGCCATTATTTTTCAACAGCTGGTATAAATTCAAAGCAAAAGCGGTATTGCCTTCCACCAGACTGTTCATATCGGACTGAATGGTTGCCGGAGAGGTATTCCTGGGTTTGCTGGATTTCAGCTCCGAGGCCTGTGCCGGTTGGCTGCAGCCTGCCAGAGCCATTATGAGAATCGCCGCCAGGAAACATAAAATCGTTTTTTTCATATTTTTAACTCCTGTAATTCAGTATAGCCGTTATTTTCGGTGCTGTCATAAATTATAACGAACAATAAAAGGATTAGTTAGTTTTATACTGAATACTTTGCAGTAATTTTAATAAAGGTTTAGAATCTTTTATAATGGCCGTTTGGATTAACTTTATTGCAATTCACTTAATATTACTGGTTGTTTCCCTTAATATCAATGCTGTTTCAGTTGCTTTCCCGGACATAACGCGGGATTTTGACACCTCGCTGGTTGTAGCCGGATGGGTTCTGAGCATCTATCAGCTGATTGCCACCTGTTCTGCTGTAATCATCGGTAAGTTGAGCGAGGTTTTTGGGAAAAAGAATACTTTTATCGTTTGCATCATCCTGTTTACCCTGGGTTCTTTCCTCTCAGCGATAGCCCCTAGCATCGAGTTACTGATATTTTTCCGGTTAATACAGGCTGTCGGCGGCGGCGGTATTGTCCCCTCGACAGTGGGAATATTAATCGATCTTTTCCCTAATTCCCGTCAGAAAATCATTGGAATCAGCATGAGCTTTTTCAGCATCGGCGGAGTAGTCGGTCCCAGTGTCGGGGCCTGGTTGATTACCAGCTTCGACTGGCGGGCGATATTCTGGTTTAATGTCCCTGCCGGGATAGTTGCCTGCATTCCCCTGATTTTTTTGCTTAAGAAGGACCATGGCCAGAAAAGTCACATCGACTTCAAAGGGGCCGGGCTCTTTGCCGGAGCTCTCTTTGCGATTATGATTGGTATTACTCAAATCGGAGATAGTAAAGACGTTGCCGGATGGTTTCTGGTAGGTTTCTTATTGGCAGCTGGAATTATTTTTGCCCTGCTTTTTATCCGCCATGAGTTCAGGGCTAAAGACCCTATCGTTCATCCCGAATTGTTGCGTTTGAAACCTTTTGCTGCGGGAAATTATTATAATTTTCTCTTTGGATTCAGTGTTTTCGGTTTCACGACTTTTCTCCCCCTTTATGCGGTAACGGTCTTCAGTATGACCACTTTGGAAAGCGGTATAGTGCTGGCTGTGAAATCTGCCGGTACCATTGTGGCAACAATGATTACCAGTTTCTTTTTGGTGCGCTGGGGCTATCGCAAGCCGATGCTGATTGGGACCATAATTACATCCGCAGGTATTATTTTGATAGTGTTCTGGCAGATTGGCGGGGTCAATTTGGGGAGTGGGCTGAGTTCAGTGACCGCACTTTCAATGTTGTCGGTATTAACCGGAGCGGGTATCGGTATTACAATGCCGGCTTCCAGCAATGCCTGTCTGGACCTGATGCCGCATCGGGCGACCTCTATAAGCGGTATCAGGGTAGTGTTCCGTCAAAGCAGCTGGGCTATCGGTATTGCAGTCATTACTCTGGTATTACAATTCCTGAATAACATGGAAATGGGTTTTATAATTGTTCTCATCGGCGCTGGCCTTATAAATTTGTTATGCATTCCTTTTATCTATGCCATGCCTGAAAGAGCTGGCCCTCCTCTGCAGGATGTGAAAGTAACCGGGTAGGTTACTTCTGCTTTCCCCTCGCGAGAGATGCAAAAACACCTGCCAGACACATTACCGTAAAGATGGCAAAAGAAATCCTGGCACCGGTTAAGTAAGCAGGATAGAACTCCGGGGTAATTATCACTCTACCGACGACTGTAGCCATGACCATTATGGTAATACCCATGCTTAGCATCTGCCCGACACAGCGCGTGGTGCTTATCATGGCAGAGGCCACTCCATAAGATTTGGGTTCAACTGAGGACATTATTGCGTTGATGTTAGGTGATGCAAATAAGGCGAATCCTGTTCCCAGAATTGCCAGTCCGAGGATTATCTGCACCAGCGAAGTCCCGTTAGCCAGAAAAACAAAGGAAAGAAGCCCGAAGCTGACAAGTAACATTCCGGCAGAGGTGATTATCCGGGGTTCAATTTTATCCGATAATCTGCCGATAAAGGGTGACAGCACGGCTTGTACTACCGGTTGTACTACCAGAATAAGCCCGGCCTGCTCGGGAGAAAAACCCTTATTGTATTGCAGATAGAGGCTGAGCAGGAATGTAAGAGCGAATACGACGCTGTAGATAATCAGGGCCGCCAGATTGGAGTATATGAACGTCCGGTTGGTCTTGAAAGCATTGATATTCAGTAGCGGACTCCGAATTCCGTTTTCGACTTTGATAAAAATTCCCAATCCGGCCAGGCCTGTTAATACCAGTATTATGCCTCTTATCTCAGGCAGGTAAGAGAATCCGAGCATCAAGGCCACCAGGGCAAACCCGAAGACCAGTGAGCCTTTATAATCGAACTTCTCGCCGCGTGAGGCA
>CAZIQW010000043.1:0-1323 GCA_964541585.1 uncultured Dehalococcoidales bacterium
ACACCCTATCCTACACTCTTTCCCTACACGACGCTCTTCCGATCTAAGCTCTGCCATTTCTCATTCAAGGGCTCCAGATTCATAATGTCTTTATTCCAGCCGTCAAGCTGAATCCCGTTATTATCCACAATGGCAACCAGATTGCTCAACCCGAAATGAGCGGCAGACATGGCAGCCTCCCAGACCTGGCCTTCATCACACTCTCCGTCACCCAGCAATACATAGGTACGGTAGTCCTGCCGGTTGAGCCTTCCGGCCAAAGCCACTCCGACGCCGAAGGATAGTCCCTGCCCCAGCGCACCGGCGGACATTTCGACCCCGGGTATAATCCCGCACTCGGGATGCCCTTGAAGCCGGCTGTCCAGCTTTCTCAGGGTACAAAGTTCTTCTTCCGGCAGGTAACCGCAGGCAGACAAAGCGGCATAAAGAACCGGTGCGGCATGACCCTTGCTCAGAACAAACCGGTCCCTCTCTGCCCAGTCGGGCGCAGCCGGACTATGCCTCAAAAC
The DNA here is from genome assembly GCA_964541585.1 of uncultured Dehalococcoidales bacterium. GTDB lineage: Bacteria > Chloroflexota > Dehalococcoidia > Dehalococcoidales > UBA3254 > CAZIQW01. The sequence continues at coordinate 510 of CAZIQW010000043.1, forward strand.
TTTGAAATACAGAACCGTGAGAATTTCCACCGCTGAAAGAGAACCGCCGGGATGACCGCTGCCCGCGGTGCCTACCATTGTGACGATGTCGCGGCGTATTTGTTTGGCAGCGGTTTTCATTTCTTCAATTGTCAGCTTCTTCACTGAATCCGGAGATAAAAAATCCCCGGATTTGTTTTTGTTAACCGGGGCTCCCCCTGAATTTTTCCCTCTTCGGGTCAGCATATCTACCTCTATTTCTTGTATAATAGATTATTAACGATACACAGCCATTATATAACAGTTAGAAATGTTAAGTCTATAACTGAAAGCCGGCATATCTTAATTATTATAAGTCTCAATCGATATAATTAATACAGGGGGAATCAAAAATGGTTATAAAAAAGAGGAGAATAGGAGTATTAACCGGTGGCGGAGATTGCGCCGGTCTGAATGCAGCCATTAAATGGGTGGTAAAGACCGCTCTGGACATTCAATCGCAGAAAGAACGCGGAATCCAGTATGAGGTTTTGGGGATACGGGATGGCTGGAAGGGCTTATCCTTTACCGATGACAATCGCGAGGAGTACATAACCCCTTTGGATGAGAATATAGTCCGCACCTGGGACAGATACGGGGGAACGAATCTGGGAACATCCAGGTATAATCCTTACAATCCCCAAATTAATACGTCCAAAAGAGTAATCAATAATATCGGGAACCTGGGACTGGATGCCCTGATAGCCATCGGGGGCGACGATACCCTCAGCGTCGCAGCGAAATTATCCGGGGAAGGGGTTAATGTTATCGGAATCCCCAAGACTATCGATAAGGA
>CAZIQW010000043.1:1333-11069 GCA_964541585.1 uncultured Dehalococcoidales bacterium
CCGATTATTCGCTGGGATTTGAGACCGCGGTAGAAGTGATTACCGATATCGTGGATAAACTGAGGACCACAGCCGGATCCCACCGCCGGATTTTTGTGGTGGAAACCATGGGCAGGTCGGCCGGCTGGCTGGCGCTAAAAGGTGGAGAATCTTCCGGGGCTTATGTCATCTTAATTCCGGAATATGATTTTTCCGTAGAAAGATTAAATGAACTGATTCTGGAAGGAAGGAAAGGTGGAATCCGCTACGATATAATTCTGGTAGCGGAAGGGGCAAAACCGTCCGGAGGGAAGATTGTTTGCAAAGATGAGACGATTGATAGTTTCGGACATGAGACTCTCGGAGGTATCGGAGAATATCTATCCTCCGAAATCAACCGCTGTCTCGGACTGGAGTCCCGAAGCGTAATCTTAGGCCACATCCAGAGAGGCGGAACACCCTGTGCCTATGACCGCCGGATGGGAAGGTATTTCGGAATTGCCGCGGTTAATATGTTAATAAGAAAAGAATTCGGGAAAATGGTAAGTTATAAAGACGGACAGTTTACCGCAGTCCCTATAGTGGACGTAATCGGGCGGTTAAACCTGGTGGATACAAATACCATGTATGATACAATAAGATACAATGGGTCCAGGAGCATACTCGCTGAAAAAGCCAAGGAGAAAGTAAATGTGCGCAGAAGCTAAAACGGCAGATATTGAATTACTGGTAAGGGAAATGGTTTTTGGTCCGGATAAAAAGGGGAAGCAAAATCAAATCCGTGAACTGGCCCGGTCCAGTGGCATCTTTCCGGCCAGCATTCAAAGCCTGTACGAAGCCATTGGAAAAGGTTCGCACCGGGGTTTTACCGTGCCGGCAATGAATATTCGCGGTATTACTTTCGATGTAGCCCGGGCAGCTTTCAGGGCAGCCATAAAGGACAAGGTAGGGGCCTTGATTTTTGAGCTGGCGCGCTCTGAGATGGGATATACCCTGCAAAGTCCGGGAGAATATACCGGCTGTATTCTGGCAGCCGCTTTAGCGGAGGGATTTGAAGGCCCGGTATTCATCCAGGGCGACCATATCCAGGTTCTGCGGAAAAACTACAAGACAGAACCTGATAAAGAACTTGAATTTATGCGCTCCCTGATTAAAGAATCGGTCGAAGCCGGTTTTTATAACATTGATATTGATGCCTCGACTCTCGTGGATATCGAAAAGTCGGATTTGCTGGCCCAGCAGGAAGTTAACGGCAGGATTACAGCTGAGATGACCCGATTTATCCGCAGTATCGAACCGGAGGGAGTAACCATATCCGTTGGCGGGGAAATCGGGGAGATAGGCGCAGGTAACAGCACCGAAAACGACCTGCGGGCTTTTATGGAACAATACCGCCGCAGCCTGCCATCCGGTATCAAAGGTATTTCCAAAATCAGCGTGCAGACCGGGACCACCCATGGCGGCGTGGCGCTGGCTGACGGCTCAATTGCCGAGGTCCAGCTGGATTTCGATACTCTGGAGAAGCTGTCCAAACTGGCGAGAGAGGAGTACGGATTGGGCGGGGCCGTGCAGCATGGAGCCTCCACTCTTCCCGATGAAATGTTCAACATCTTCCCGCAGGTCGAAACGCTGGAAGTACACCTGGCAACCGGATTCCAGAATATCATCTTCGAAAGCCCCCGTTTCCCCAGTGAGCTTCTAAACAAGATATATACCGGCCTGTCCGAGAAATATGTCAACGACAAGGCCGATGATGAAACCGATGCCCAGTTTTATTACCGTAACCGCAAGAGGGCTTTTGGTGACTTCAAGCAAGAACTCTGGGATATGCCCCGGGAGAACCTGAATCAAATAGGCCGGGAGCTTGAAGAGCGCTTCTCACTCCTGTACCATAAATTAAACGTAGTCAGTACCCGGGATATCATCAATGAGCTAATCAGACCGCAGGATGCCTGATAAACACCCGCGTATGAAACGTGAAAACAGCACGATTTCTATCATGGTGTCTATTTACTGTCATGATTGCCATGGGAATAGTAAATTATGCCCGGAATGCCAGGAACTCCTGGATTATGCGCTGAAACAATTGGACCGTTGCCCTTTTCAAGAAGGCAAGACCACCTGTGCTAAATGTCCCGTCCATTGTTATAAACCAGACATGAGGAAGAAAATCAGGGCGGTCATGCGATACTCCGGGCCAAGAATGATATACCGCCACCCGGCGCTTGCAATAGCTCACCTCATCGATAGGTTGAGGAAGGAACCCCTAAAACCGTAATTCTCTACCCGTACCGTACCACGGGCACAAGTATTCCCGTCAGTTTACAGGCCAGATTTGCCGCTCCGGAAAGGATTATATTAAAGCAGGCACGCCCACTACCCAATACTGTCTATCATTAATTCTGCCGCTATTCTGACCCCTATCCCCGGAGCCAATCCGCATTTCTCAAAACCCTTTTCTTTAATAAAGGCCTGCATGGCAGCCGGGCTTTCCCCGGGATTCAAACTGCGGCCCAGGACTACTTTTTCCTGGATATCGGCACAATCGTGATAACCTATTCTTTCTTCAAACAAGGCCATGAATTTCTGGGCCGCAGTCATCGTGTTCTTCCCGCCTGATTTATCCAGCAGATTATCGCTGTTGAAAAATAGTCCGATGTTTACCAGACTTCCGGTAACGCCTCCGCATATTTTACCGGTCCCCCCGATTCCGGGAAACGCCGCCAGACCTTTAACAATCTCCATATTCCCCTGGCCAAATTCTTCCATCAGAGCCAGGGCCGTCCCCTGGGCACAGTTCTTAAAAATATAGTTATATTCTTCTGCCCTTCTCTGGATCCGGTCAAGAATCTGCTCCTTGTTAGCCAGCATTTCCTCAGGATTAAGTTTCTTCCGGGGTATTCCCTCTTCAATCATCTTGCGCACTCTGGCCTGGATTGCCGCTTCATCCCACACTCTCTCCGCGAGTTCGTCTATTCTTATCTTAAGGGCCTTATAGTCTGCCATATGTCAACCGCCTCCTTGGCAATAATTTTTAGAACACTATTATAACACTATTTGGAGCGGCATATTGAAACATAATTTAGCAAAATCCCTTTAAGTTTACTCACCCTTGTACGGTCACAGGATAAACGACCTCTATCCATATCGATAGCAGTGACAGCCACCGTCCTATCAGAGACCACTAGAATGAATTAATCCATTAACACTCTTCGTAATTTCATCCAGATCCTTTTGACTGGGACGGCCCCGGATATCTCCCAGTCTGCCTCTAATACTTTCATCTTCTTTGCCGTGAAATTCCCCGGCAAGATACCACTCTCCGGCTACGTTATATCCCAGATGTTCTAAAAATTGCCCGAGATATTTACCTACCGGTACTGCCTCATTTTTACCGGTATGCGGACCGGAATAGGTAACAAAAACGATTCCCCTTTTCCCCGGGACTACCGGAGCGCCCAGCTTCACGTAACCGCGTTCCCGGTAGTAGTCCATTTTTTCTTTAACATATTTTAAAACCGGCGCCGGCGGCTGCCACATATAGGACGGCGAGCCTATAAATACCAAATCGTACTCGTACAGGTCCTCGGACTGTGCTTCCTCCACTCGCTTTAATACCGAATCGACCCCTTCGTTTTGCAATGCTTTGCAGATGGTTTCAGCCACCTTTTTTGTGTTACCTGAATTTGACCAGTAAACAATCAGCGCCTTCATAAACCCTCCTTGAGCTCCCTGGCCAGTTCGGCTTTGATTCTCCTATCCCGCTCCAGGAATTTCTCCCGGCCATCGGTATATGAGGGCAGCACCCACTTCATTTCTTTCAGATTCTGTATTATCGCCGGTAACTTCTGATACGGAATAGATATCAGCACCCATCCCGGTGGAAATATCTCTTTGACCTTCATTCCAAAGCTCATTCCGGTAATTGTATAATTTACGTTCCCCGTCTGATACGGATAAACTAACAGCGAAGCGCAGGCGAAGACTCCTGATGTCTGAGACTTCCAGAGTTCTCCCGTCTTATAGCTCATGGCCCGCAGCGCAATCTCAGCCTGTCCGGGAGCAGCCAAAAGGATGAGCAGGTCAGGTTCAAAGGTAAGTTTATCCAGCGGGGCAAAAACTACATAGTTAATGCTGCCTTTCCTTATTGGAGGAAAGCTCTGAAACACGTTGTATATCAGATTGCCGTTAGCCCGTCCGTCTTCAAAAATTTCCAGCTTTTCTCCCAGCCCGCCGGTTATCGCCATAGGGCCGATTTCTTCCATCCCCAGTACCCCTTTCCCGGCACAGTTCTCATTCTCTTTGGACATGTAAAAGGGGGTTCCCCTCTGCTGGGCTTCCTTGACCATTTCACAGAAGGACATCGCCTTGTCCAGTTGTTCGATTTCTGCCGGTTTCTTGAAAAGATATTTGACTCCTACAGGCTGGTTGGCAAATTCGAACCGGTCAAAAATGGACAAATCAGTTTTTAGCGCTTTCATTTTCTACTCCTTAAAACAAACTTGTCAGCAGGAACAACCCCGCAAACAGGCTCTATGAGAGGACCCATGCCTCCCGGTGATATTATAGGGCTTTATCGGCTGGCCATAAACCCTGTGAACATAGCTTTTAGCTGATATTCCAAACTTTTTCAGGGTTTTAGATGATGCCACATGTTCTATACCTTATCGTCTAATGCGATTATACAGGAGGTTAAGATATAGGTTCAACCGAAAGAATAATTTCCCGTCATAATTTCGTCGATTATTCCAACCCGGCTTCCCGTAACGCGGAAATTACGGTCTCTTTGCTGGGACAAAAACCTACTATCCTGGTCAGTTCTCCGATAACTACCGCAGGGGTGGCAGAGATGTTATATTCCTCTGATAATTGATTGCTTCCTTTATAGACAGCTATCCCTACTTTATCGCCAAATTCCTGTTCAATCTCGTTCAGTATCCCGAAAAGAGCGGCGTCTCCGCTGCACTCATTCTCAGACATAAATGCCTCTATCTGAACTTCACTCATAATCCACCTGCCTTGAGAGCATTATCCAGTGTATTCCGGCTCGGGCAAACCCCTTCAATCCTTATATTTCCGTTAATAACAATGGCAGGCGTACAGACCAACCCGTATTCTTCGAATTTAGCTGTCGCCTGCTGCCCGATAAGCTTGACTACTTCCAGCTTGTCGCCATATTTCCCGGCATACTCGTCGGCTATTCCCAGGATAGCCACACAGCCGGCACAGGGAGGTTCCCCACTGAATACTTCCATCTTCACCGCCATAGTTATCCCTCCAGTTCTTTTTTCAGAGCTTTTTCAATCTCACTCTCAGAAACAACCGAGCCGGCGCCGATTACCTTCTCGTTGATTACTACCGCAGGGGGAAACATTATTTTGTATTTGCGCCCTTCTTCCGATACAACATCGAATTTACTCACCTCTACCTGACCCGGGTACTTTTCCGCTATCTTTTTAGCTCTTTTCTCCACTTCTTTGCATTTGACGCAAGGGGGTGTAGTACCGAATACTTTAATGGTTATCATGTCTTCCTCTCCAAAATATTTTTCTCTAACGTCTCGATTCGATTTCAAGCCAGGCCTGGATTTCCTCCTTGGCCGGCACATAGTCCATTGATTTAACCTGGCCGTTTATCACCGTTACCGGAGTCATCAAATATCCCAGTTCTTTCGCTTTGTTTTTTACCGGTTGCAGTACTATTTCCAGCTGTTTTAATTTGTCATCAATGAGACTCTCGTTCTTTTCCTCATCAACTGCCAGCTGTTTTAATTCCCCCATTATTCGTTTCATGTTTTCCAGATCCGGCTTTATCTTACCGGCCTCGGCGATATCGTGGCCGCCCTCGACTTTTCCGTATTTTTCCGCCTCAGGGGAATGAATGGCGACTTTTTTCACCTCTATTGGCTGAGAAAATTGCCGCGCTGCTTCTTGTGCTCGCTTGAAAGCAGTCTGACAGCGAATACATGGCGGCTCCGTACCGATTACCAGAATCTCCATATGGCCTCCTACAGTTTTTAATTTTAATTTGATAGACGCTAATCTTATCCTGAAACATTTACCGGCGACTATTCACTTTTATCTGCAGTCAGGCTGCCAATTTTTAATCCAGGATAAAGCCTGCAATCCAGCCCACCATCGTCCCCATGATAATAATGGTCGGAACATAAACAACGGCTTTTTTCACCCCGAATACCCTGGCAACCGCCAGCCAGTTGGGCAAGCTGACACCGGTACCGGTTAAGAGCAAAGCCAGCGCCGGGCCTTTTCCCATTCCCAGCCCCATCAATGTATGCACAACGGGCGCTTCAGTCATGGTGGCAAAATAGGTAATAGTTCCAATCAGGGTAGCCAAAAACGACTGACGCAGCCCGGAACCTCCCAGCCAGGTCTCCACCCATTCCGGAGGCAGGAGGGCGCCGATAATTCCCACCAGGAAAACTCCACCTAACAGCAGAGGGAATATGGCCCGCACAAACCACCAGGTCTCCCCGAGCCAGGCCTTAATCTGGTCCCTTTCAATAAACTTCCAGGCATAAGCGGATACAATAATCAGTCCCACGGCCCAGACCACAACCTTTTGCCAGTACGGCCCCTGGATGATGAGATAATTTGGCGCCAGCAGCCAGGCTACCAGCAGCACCAGTAAGATAACGGCTTTTCGGCTCATCAAAGGGCCTCCGCCATCTATCTGGATAGCCGAAACACGGCTCCTTTCTTCTTTGTAGAATACGGCAACCATGACAAATCCGATGGCAAAAGATACCACCAGGGCGCTGATTAAGCGGGCAAGAACCATCTGGGCGCCCAGTATCGAGCCGGTATAGACCAGGGCCAGAATATTGGCCGCCGGTGCCACCCAGAGGAGAATGAAAGCCGGGCCGATACCGGCGCCTCCACGGTAGATACCGCTGGCCACCGGAATAACAGTACAGGAACAGGCGGCTACAAAGAAGCTGCCTCCGGCCGCGATACCGAACGAGGTTATCTTCCTGGCTGCTGCTCCAATATAACCGATTATGCTTTCTCGCCGGATGAAAGTCACGATACCTCCGGCCAGGAGAAATGCAGGTATGAGACAGGTGAGTACGTGCAAAGCAATATAGTCCTGAAGGGCATAAAGTCCGCCTAAAAGAATATCTACAATCATCTTATTCCTTTCCTGAACTCAAGCTTATGTAATCAATAGTTCTCCAGTAGATCGAATTTTATCACTTGCAGTGCGTAGCCGGACATGCTAAATTTCAAGTTAAGTCAACTGGGGTTTAGGGATATTTTCCTGATTGTATTGTGGAATACGCTTGCATATTTGTACAATCATGCATAATATTATACATCGTATTCGTTGATTGTCAATACCCCAAATTTTGATGTCTCTGTATCCAATTTGGGAGAACACAATCCAGAGCACAGGTGGCGACAACTATGCCATCCGTAATCTGGATACAGGTGCTAATTTAAGTCCTGATTTGGGAAAAGATAAAGAAGAATACTTGATGAATACAGCTAAACGGTTAATGCCTTTACCCGGTTGATGTGAACCGGACAAAGCAAACTAAAGAATTACAGTTTACTGACAGTGTTTTATTTCTTCTGTCCCCGAATGTTTTCTAAAGCCGCCCGCTGTAACTCTTCCCGCAGTTTCCGGATTGACTCATCATCATTGAAAGAAGTGGATACCCATTCTATAATCGCACGGCTATGTTCATTCTGGCTGTTCCTGTCAGCCACATATAAGACGCATTTCCCTTCGTGCCAGCGCTTCAAGAGACCGGCTTCGAGCAACACTTTCAAGTTGCGGGAGATTTGAGAATTCGATAAGGGGAATATCCGGTTCATCTCACAAACGCAAATATCTTTTTCTGTCAGTAACTTGAGCATTTTCAACCGGTTCTCGTCGGTGAGCGCCTTGGCAATACGAATGAAATCATACATCATTAGACCTCTGGCTGGGAAAACAGCATAATCTGTTCCCGGTTAGATAAGGTGCTGTCTTCTCTAATTTATACTGACTATACTGTAAACATATCAAACGATTTAAATCATTAAATAGCACACAAAATAGGGCAAGGTTAACAACTCAACTATAGTTAATTACCTGCAGTTCTGCCGGGTTACAGACTCAATATTAAATGCGCAATCAGGAAATAGATTCCCAGACCGAAAACATCCATTACGGTAGTGATGACCGGAGCGGAGACCAGTGCCGGGTCTATTTTAAGCATCCGGAAAATAAAAGGCAAGGCCCCACCGGTCAAGGCGGCCATTATGGATATGGCTATCAGGCTGATGCTGACCACCAGAGCTACTTCAATGCTCCTGCCCAGTAGATAAGCCCAGGCCAATACGACAACACCCATCGCCAGCCCCAAAGCAATTCCCACTCTTGCCTCACGGAATACGATCGACAAATAGCGTCCGGGATTTATCTCCTCCGTAGCCAGGCCGCGGATTACCACTGTCGCAGACTGTGCCCCAACATTGCCACCGGTACCGATAAGCAGCGGAATAAAAGCCGCCAGGATGACGATTTCTCCCATCAGTTCACTCTGACCGGCTATCAACGAACCGGTAATGGTATTCACGAGAATTAGCAGCAGCAACCATACTATTCGCCTCCTGGCAACTCCGATAACTTTGGATGTAAAATAGCCTCGTTCCGTGCCCGGCACGGCGCCGAAGCGGTAGATGTCCTCGGTAGCTTCCTCTTCAACGATATCGACCACATCATCCAGGGTCACGATACCTACCAGTCGGGCTTCATTGTCTACCACGGGTATCGCCAGTAACTCATTTTCTCTGAGCATTCGGGCCGCATCTTCTTGGTTCGTGTGGGTGTGGACAATTTTGGGATTGGACTTCATTATCTCGGATATTTTGATATTCGGACTGGCTAATACCAGATCTTTTAGGGATACTGTGCCCAGCAAATGACGCTCATAATCAATCACATACAGTTCGTATATTGTCTCCCTCTCTACGGCCAGCTGGCGGATGCGCTCCAGCGCCTGTGTCACTGTCATTTCGTGACGCAGGTCTACGAAATCCGGATTCATTGCTCTTCCGGCAGTGCCGTCCTCATAACCCAGCAACTGCAGAGTAGCCTGACGTTGTTCGGGCGATAAAAGCCAGAGCAACTGCCGGGCCACTACCGCCGGTACCTCCTCCAGAAGCTCGGCCCGGTCGTCCGGTTCCATCTCCTCCAGAACAGCCCTGGCATTCGGGCCGGTAAAACTTTCCAGCAGTGAATGCTGTATCTGGACGCCTAACTGGTCGAAAACCCTGACAGCCAAATCTTTGGGAAGTATCCGGAAGGCCGTAAGGAACTGTTCCGACGGCAAATTTTCCAGCAACGTGGCAATATCAGAAATATCGTTATTTACGATTTCCTGACGAAAAACCCGGTATTGTTTGTTTTTCAATAGCTCGCGGAAATATTCCTGGTCCATGTCCATATGATTTAGCCCAAACCCCTTGTAGTCCTATCATTATTCTAATCGGTCACAGGCAGTAATATAAATGGGGAAATACGGATACACAATTTCTGCACCCGATGCACAATACTTCCATCAGTTCATCCGGTTCCAGATAGCTTTCGAGCTGGAACTGAATCAGTTGACGGGAACAGATGGCGGCACACATTCCGCACTGTTCACACATTCTCCGAGCAACTTGTATCAATTCCGTTTATAATTACTTCCTGCTATCTTCAGAGATCGGAAGAGCGTCGTGTAGGGAAAGAGTGTAGGATAGGGTGT
>CAZIQW010000044.1:0-10912 GCA_964541585.1 uncultured Dehalococcoidales bacterium
GGCTGTAATCACCGGGTCATAGTATATCAGCAAAAATGCATCGAGCCTTTATGGGAATCCAGGTCCGACTACTGGATTTTTACCCAAATCGCTGCAAGGATGGGGCTGGAACATGAGTATACCGAGGGTAATACCGAGGAAGACTGGATTGAAAAAATGTTTTACGTCTCGGGTTTGCCCAAGCATGTTACCTTCGATGAATTAAAGAAAAAGGGCTATTTTGTAATAGGCGTACCGGAAGATTATAAACCGACTCCGGCTCTTCGCTGGTTTTACGAGGGCAGGCCCTGCGACACGCCCGATTTCCGGAACCCTAAACGTCTTACCTCCAGGTCAAGTGAGATAGGGACGTATACCGGCAAGATAGAGTTTGTATCGGAGAGTTTAAAGAAGTATACTCCGGATGATGCAGAGAGGCCGCTGACTGCCCGCTATATTCCCAGCTGGGAAGGTTATGACAGTGAGATGGTAAGGAAGTATCCTTTACAGCTGATTTCCCCGCATCCCCGGATGTCTTTCCATACCCACCATGATACCCATACCCCCTGGTTAGGGGAAATCCCGGCTAACCGGATTTACAAGGACGGTTACTACTGGCATACAGTCCGATTGCATCCGGTTGATGCTGCCGCCAGAGGAATTAAGGACCTGGATATCGTCAAGCTCTATAATGACCGCGGAGCAGTGTTGGGCATAGCTCAATTGACGGAGAGGCTGCGTCCGGGGGTAGTCCATTCCTATGAAGGGTCAGGCAAATATGATCCTGTTGAGCCCGGTAATCCGGACAGTCCGGACAGAGGAGGCTGTGTTAACATCCTGACTCCGGGAAGGATGATGTCTGCCAGAGTCACCGGTATGTCTCCTAACTCCTGCCTTATCGATGTCTCAAGGTGGGAGGAATAAACTTCAGATAGAAACAGCATTATCTTTCACCCGGTAATATCTGTCGGGTGAGAAACCGGATCTTTAATTCGCTTTTCTGCCTGATTCTTGACCAGCCGGAAAGATACGATTAATATGAAAGGAAAGCCGGAGATTCCGGTTATCTAACGGGGGATAATGTGCAACCTGTCTTTGATGCTTACCTGGATATTGAGACCACCGGTTTCCATCCCATGCATAATGAGATTACCGTAGTAGGTATTTATATCACTGATGGGAAGGATGACCGGTTGGTCCAGCTCGTGGGTGAAAACATTACCGCCGCCTCAATTCTTCAATCCCTGGAGGGGACTGCCGCCATATTTACCTACAACGGCCATCGTTTTGATCTGCCATTCATTCAGAGCCGGCACGGTATAAACCTGGAATCCATGTTCAGCCACTGTGACTTAATGCATCACTGCTGGAGAAACAACCTTTACGGCGGCCTGAAAGCTGTCGAACGTTGTCTGGGTATTGAAAGACAGATTAAGGACGTCAACGGATATGAGGCCGTCAAATTATGGTGGCGGTATATACAATACGGAGACAGGAATGCTTTGCGCATTTTACTGGACTACAACAGAGAGGATATAGTCAATCTCAAAATATTAAGAGAAAAACTGCTAAATCCAAAATAAATACCCGAATATAAACCTAAATAACAAAAATTCAAATTACTGAATTTAATTTGTTCACGACGCAGCGAAGAGATATCCCAATCCTCAGGCATCCATCATCTGACAAAGCTACCATTCCTAAACCACTTTTTCACCTTTTTCCTCCGTCTTCTTTTCTTTAAAGATATTGATTACCTCTTTAACGTATTTAATGGCATACCCGGTATCGGAAATCGTTTGTTTAACAGTATCGATGGTGTATTTAATATTTTGAGTCAACCGATTGATTTTACGATAGATAAGGTATCCCAGGACACCGGAAAGGAGAATCAGTATCAGGATAAGGAACCCTCCAATGACAATGATGAAATCCCGTAATATACCAATATCCATATTTACCACCTCCGTTATATTAGGGCCATTACTTATATTTTAGCATGGAGTGCCGGATTAAATTCCAATATTCCAGGCAGGACGGAGAGGGACAATATTTATTCCAGCCACGGGGAATTCAAGTCCATTACCACTATAGCGTTTTCAAAGTCTGGAACTGGTAATTTCAGGAAGCCATCGCAGGTCTTACCAATTATCCTGTGATTGACAAATCAAGGCAGAAATAAGATAGTATTCCGCTATTATATAATAAATATGTAAGTAAATAACGGATTGTCAAATAATAATGAGCCCGGGAGGTGGTATAGAATGCTGGTTTATACATTCGATGATGGTTGTCAGGACAAAAATCAGCTTGGTAACAAAGGCGCCAATCTGGTAACTATGTCTAAGTTAGGTTTTCCGGTGCCACCCGGTTTTGTAATTTCAATTGACGCATACCGTAATTTCAAAGATAAAATGGAACTGCCTTATGAAGCCATTCGGAATGGACTGGACTACATCCGCAGCAAATCGGGTAAATCCTTCGGTAATAAGCTTCAGGTATCTGTTCGATCCTCAGCTCCGGTGTCCATGCCCGGCATGATGGATACTGTTCTTAATATCAGGGATGAAGCGACCATGATGTCAGCAATTATCCGAATTTTTGAGTCCTGGGATAATATGCGAGCAGTTGAATACCGGCGGTTAAATCATATTTCTTCCACATTGGGCACGGCGGCAGTAGTCCAGATGATGGTATTCGGCAATGCAGATGAAAAATCCGGCACCGGCGTAATTTTCTCGCGTAACCCGAACACCGGAGAAAAGGGGCTGTTTGGAGAATACTTACCTCAAGCTCAGGGCGAAGCCATCGTATCCGGTACAGTAACTCCCATGGATATCAGTGAACTTCATAAGAGAATGCCGGAAGTTTATGAAGAACTGAGACAGATGGCAGACAGGCTGGAGGAACATTTTAAAGAGATGCAGGACATAGAGTTCACTGTCGAATCAGGCAAGCTTTACCTGCTGCAAACCAGGACCGGAAAGAGGACTTCCCGCGCAGCAATTAAGATAGCGGTTGATATGGCGAAATCCGAGGTTATTTCTACCAGTGAAGCTTTAACAATAATAACACCGGACGATCTTAAGGGAGTACTCCATAAAAGCATTTCCAATCCGGATGTATTTGTTCCTATCAGCCGCGGATTAAGTGCAGCCCCGGGCGCGGTTTCCGGAAGGGTAGTCTTTGACCCCATGGAAGCTGTGATTGCCTCCCAAAAAAACGGCGGAGTTATCCTGGTCCGCCCGGAAACCGATCCGGACGATGTTCCGGGAATCGCCGCTTCATCCGGGGTTCTTACCTCCAGAGGAGGCTTGACGTCTCATGCCGCAATTGTCACCAGGGCAATGGGCAAGCCCTGTATTTGCGGAGCAACAGATATAAATATAGACCTGCTCAGGGAGCGGTTTGAAGTTGACGGACAGATAGTAATGAAAGGGGATGTAATCACGATTGACGGCAACACGGGTATGGTGTACAGGGGGGCTTTGCCGTTAACCGATGTGGAACTAACTCCCGAACTTAATGAATTTCTGGATTGGGCTTCGCAAAAAAAGAAAATCGGGGTGCGGGCGAATGCCGATACCCCGGATGCTATCCGTATGGCCCGCCGGTTTGGCGCAGAAGGTATCGGGCTCTGCCGGACGGAACGTCAATTTAATGACCCTCAGAGGTTATCAATAATCCGAGAGTTTATCCTGGCCGATACCAACCAGGAGCGAACAGCGGCGCTGCAGAGGCTAAGAAATATTCAAACCGAAGACTTTAAGGTCTTATTTGATTCCCTGAGCGGCATTCCGATTATAATCCGTCTTCTGGACCTTCCGTTACACGAGTTTTTGCCGTCTGAAGCCGAGTGCAAAGACGAACGAACGCGCCAGAGAGTTTGTGAACTTCGAGAGATTAATCCCATGATGGGTCATCGGGGAATTCGGTTGGGCATTACCAACCCGGAAATCTATTCGATGCAAATTGAAGCAATTTACGCAGCCAAACAGGAAGTAAACTCTGATGTCTCAATAATGATACCTCAGGTTATCACTTTGCAGGAACTCCTCTGGGTTAAGCAGTTGATTGGTACCCGGAATTTGAAGCTGGGAACTATGATGGAAACCGTGAGGGGCTGTTTGAGGGCTGGACGTCTGGCGGAAGTCGCGGATTTTTTCTCTTTCGGGACTAACGATTTAACCCAGGCTGTTTATTCGTTTAGCAGGGAAGATGCTGAGAAGAAATTCCTGACCACTTATACGGAGAAAGGGATATTAAAAGATAATCCGTTCGAAGTTATTGATGTAAAAGGAGTGGGACGATTAATACAAATTGCTATAGAATGGGCGCGTAAGACCAAGCCGCATATAGAGATTGGTATCTGCGGTGAGCAAGGAGGGGAACCCCGCTCGATTGAATTTTTTAATGCAATAGGCGCCAATTATGTCAGTTGCAGTCCCTTCCGCTTACCCATGGCCAGGCTGGCAGCTGCAAAAGCAGCCATGGATGGTGTGAACGTAGAAAAAATCCAGAATGAGGCTGAGGTGACAGCCTGATATTAAGCCAGGGTAAAATTGGACAGGTATTGATTGGAAGCCATATCCGTCAGGCTTCCAATCATTTTTCATTTAATGGTCTTCATTGCTAGAAATAAAGCCTCTTTTGAGGAGCTCATCAAAAGCTTCAAACCATTTTATCTGCACATCAGCAGGCCAGGTGGGATCAAAACTGGGAAATTTGGAAAGCAGCAATTCTTTCCAGGACATTTGGCGCGGCATCAATTCCGGTTTATTTGGAACTAAAGCATTCTTACTCGACCTGCCCCCATTACGTTTTGGAACTTTTTCCGTAACTGTTACCGCTCTGGAACTTTTAGATTTTTTGGTAATAAAGGGCGACAGGCGGATACCGGCATCGTTCGCCAGCTCGGTAAAAAACTTGATGCATTTACGGGCTACATCTTTATCAACCTGATAAATCTCATAAAAAGCTTCTTCAATTTGAGCATAGGTAGCTGTCTCGGTATCGATAGAATTGCTGGCCAGGAATGTGAAAGCTTCATAACTGATTTTTTTCAGAATTTCATTCTTTTCCGTACCCCGGGACCTGACCAGTTCCCTGAGCTGGCTGGTAGGTACACCATTAGAATCAATCAGGTTTAGAAAACGCAGAGCAGACATAAGCTGAGTCCCGGTGCTGCCTGAGAATTTATCTCCCCAATAGCTGCGGTCCAGACGTGCAGGCAATCCCCGCTGTAATTCCTCCAGCAGAGTTAAGAAACTCCGATATGAGACATAAGGGGGAGAGCGCCTTTTATTTCTATCAATTACCAATACTTAGCCTCAGTTAAACTTGATTCAACTGCATTCCACTTATTTTATTGGAATGGAACTAAAGTTTCAAGTGGTAAGGAATGCTTTTGGAATTTTTTTAGCAGTAAATTTGGAAACATGACTAAATTCTTATGGAATTAAAAAGGACGAACCGGGACAATTTTTGACGTATCAATATGGTAACTTATACCATGTTACCATCGAAGAAATTTTTAAGGAGGTGACTGTGGGAACAGCGATAGAGTATCAGAAACTAATGACGGAAATTGTATACATTAACATTCCGGGACCAGCCGAACCGACTCCGGGAATGAGCGGGGGCGAACTGCTCCATGGTTTTCTGGCAGAACTTTATAAAGCTCCCAATGCCGAGACCAAGAACTTCATTAACTCCCTTTGTTTGAAGTGGAACGTGCATTACAGGGAATCAAGGGGATAGTCACCAGATAAACTCAAAAAGGGTAACTGGTAGCTTAAAGTCTTCAAGAATAGGAGTAAATTATGAAAAGAAAAATCGCAGCTATCGATGTTGGTACGACCAAGGTCTGTACCATAATGGGTACCCTGGACAGCTCCTCTGGTCTCCGGGTCCTTGGAGTAGGCATATCGCCGTCACATGGAATCGAAAAAGCTCTGGTAGCCAATGTTAATCAGGCTAAGGAATCAATCCGCCAGTCAATCAGGAAAGCCGAGATGATGGCCGGTTATCGACTGGACTCTGCCTACATCGGCGTTACAGGCAAACATGTCACTTCCATGAACAACAGAGGTACCATTGCAATTACCAAGAATGACCAACTGGTCCGGAGCGATGACCTGAAACGAGTCCTGGACGTGGCTTTGAATATCAAAGCCCCGGCGGACAGGAAGATGCTTCATGTTATTCCAAGAGCCTATACACTGGACGGACACGAGGTTAAAAATCCGGTCGGCATGCATGGCTATGAATTAGATGTCGAAGCCCATGTTATCACTGCTGCCGTAGCCTCCGTACAAAATCTGACAAAATGTATCAGCAGCATCGGTGTTGAAATTGATGACCTGGTACTCGAACCCCTGGCCAGTGCAGAAGCAGTGCTAAATGAAGAAGAGAAACATGCCGGTATTTTAATCGCTGACATCGGCGGCGGGACCACGGACATTGCCGTTATGAGAGAAGGCAGCATTTATCATACTTCCGTACTGCCGGTAGCCGGCCACCAGGTTACACGGGATATCTCCGCCGGTCTGGGACTCTCCTTCGAACTTGCTGAAGAAATGAAAAAGAAGTATGGAAGCCTTAATCCTTTCGAGGAAGAAGAAGATGACAGAGTTGTCGGTGACAACGGACACAGCGTTTCATATCGTGACTTGTGTGACATAATCCGTGCTCGAGTAGAAGAACTTATGCGTCTGGTAGTATTGGAACTGCCCCGTAATGACTACTCCAGGCTAATTCCTCACGGCATAGTCATCACCGGAGGCGGAGCCAATCTGCCCGGTATTGTAGAAATGACCCAGGCCATAACTCGTTTACCGGTAAGAATCGGTATACCTCCTGCACTGAATGGTGTTTCCAATGCCCTGTTAAACGATCCGGCATATGCTACCAGTGTTGGTCTCGTACTCTGGAAACTGAAGAATGATAATTCTCAGAAATGGATTTCCAAGCCAACCGGGATCAAGGGTCTATTATCGTCCCTGTTCCGACTTTTCCGGTAGTTTTACGATTAATCTTAAATTGGAAAAAGAGAAGGAGAGAGCAAATGTCAAAAACGAGTTATGTCCCCAGCCCGGCTAAAATAAAAGTAATTGGAATGGGCGGGGCAGGTTGTAATGCAATTACCAGAATGGTTCGCGAACAAATTCGGGGCGTTGAGTTCATAGCGATGAACACGGATGCGTCTCATCTGGAAATCACCGAAGCCCCTGTTCGCATTTCTTTAGGTGAAAAGCTAACCCGCGGTCTGGGTGCCGGAGGCGACCACAATGTAGGACGGCGTTCCGCGGAGGAAACCCGTGATGAAATCAAGCAGGCTATTGCCGGCTCTGATATGGTTTTCCTGGCCGTTGGCATGGGCGGCGGTACCGGAACCGGCTCGGTTTCCGTAGTAGCTGAAATGGCCAAGCAGTCAGGAGCACTGACAATTGCCACCGTTACCAAGCCTTTTTCCTTTGAAGGCAGCCGCCGTATGCAGGTAGCCGAGGAGGGCATCAGCCAGCTTATTTCCAAAGTGGATACTTTGATTATCATTCCTAACGACCGTCTGCTGGAGCTTTCAGACAACAAGACCAGTGTCGATAATGCTTTCAAGATGGCGGATGAAATTTTATGCCATGCAGTTCAGGCAATCGCAGAAGTCATTACAGTACCCGGTTTGGTCAACCTGGATTTTGCAGATATCCGGGCCATCATGAAAGATGCAGGTCCCGCCTGGATGGCCGTGGGCCGCGGTTCCGGACAGAACCGGGCGGTAAATGCCGCAAAAGAAGCTCTGGCCAGTCCGATGCTGGATGTCAGTGTTCAGGGCGCCAGGGGTATTCTGTTCAATGTTTGCGGCGGCAGCAGCCTCACACTATTTGAAGTCAGCGATGCAGCAAAGATTATCAGTGAAGCAGTTGACCCGGAAGCCAATATCATCTTCGGTGTTAACGTAGATCCCAACATGGGCAACGAAGTCAGATTAACCTTGATTGCTACAGGTTTTGCTTCGCGGGACCAGATTTCCGGTGTGACCAGAGAGAAAGAGATACTTAAGACCCTGAAGAGTTTGAAATCTGAAGAAGACCTCTCTGTCCCGGCTTATATGAGATACCAGAAGGGATTATACAAACGTCGTTAAAGGGTTAATTCGCCTGGATACCCGAGTAGATTAGCATAGTGTACTGCCATTGGTGAACGGCAGGGTAAGGGAATTCTCTGCCGCTCACCAATGAAAACCATTGATATCCCGGGCACCATCAGGACAGAGGCTTATAGTGAAAGACGTCAACACAGAGGACAGGCTATGCGATTTTATAAAGGATTTTGGCGATGATTTCTGTGGTCTGGAACTCCTGTTATTTTTCAGCCGTCATCCCAGAGCACGGTTTAACCGTCCTTCTGTCCTGCATGCTTTGACGACGAAGCAATTTGATATCGGGATAGCTTTAAAACACCTGATAGACAAGAAGCTGGTGGTTACTTATACCGAACACGGAATTACGCTTTATGCTTTAACCAAAGAAGAGCCGTTGCACAGTCTGGCAACCCAGTTAAAGGATATTGACCAGCACCAATGGCAAATATTATTAGAACACATTCTGGATACTCAGGATATTTAACATTGTAATCTCATGGTAACCGGTAGAAACAATTTCTCCTTCCGCCGGTATCATTTGATTATAGGGCTGCCCCCTTAATTACCTCTCTCCTTCCTTGGTAATTAAGGGGGAAAGGTCCGTTTCTTCTTTGGCACTTAACATAAATATTATCAATCGCATATGAAAGGCAGGTAAAAAGTTATCCATTCTTTAAGCTTTGTTTAAACAATGCTTAATTTCTGGTATAATGCAACTCGTGAGATGAAATATTTCATTGGTCTGGACATCGGAGCCATAAATGTAAAACTGGCCCTGATAGATGAAACCGGTCAAATTATTCAGCTTGATTCCAGGAAAATAACTACAAATCCAAGAGCGGCGGTTAATTCGCTTTTAAATGGGTTAAGTGAGAAATATGATATTGACCTGGTTACCTCGGTCGGGGTCTCCGGGACAGGAAAAGGCATTGTCCCTTACAATTATCACTGGGCGGAATACAGCAGTTCACTGGCAATAGCTTCAGGTCTGCTCCACATCCATCCGGATGCTCGAACTATACTTCAGATCGGCGGCCAGAGCTCGCTGGTCATCGAGCTTGATAAAGAAGGACTAAAGAAACCCTGGAAAGTGGTCTCCAACCCCCTATGTGCTGCCGGCACGGGAAGGTTTTTGGAGCAGCAGTCTTACCGGCTGGGAATCAAGATCGAAGATTTTGCCGCTCTAGCCCTTAAATATCAGGGAAGCGCCCCCCGCATCGCAGCTCGCTGTAGTGTCTTTGCCAAGAGCGACCTGATTCACCTGCAGCAAAAAGGCGTCTCCGTTGAAGCCATGCTTCTGGCGCTTTGTGAAAGTATTGCCCGGATGGTAGTAGCCCTTAAAAGAGGGACATTCCCCGAACCGATATATTTTGTTGGAGGAGTAGCTGCCAACAGGGCAATTGAAAAGGCGCTGAACAACCTGCTGTCGGAAAGGAACGGACATCCGGTACAGGTAACCGTACCCGATAATTACCTGTACACGGAAGCTATCGGCTCAGCCCTTCTTTCACGGGATAAGAACTCAAAAGCCATGCTTCTTCCGGATACGGATGAAATTAAGCGTTATTACGAATCACCCAAATTAGAGGATGTCCCCATGCCCGGCAACCTCCTCAGCCAGGATAGCTTTGAAAACTGTACCGGATATCTGGGAGTAGACGTTGGTTCCACCAGTACCAAAGCAGTCATCCTGGATGAGTCAGGGAAGAAAATCCTGGCCAAAAATTATTTGATGACCGCCGGACGTCCGGTGGATGCGATAAAACAGGTCTTCGCCAACCTGGTCAAAGATGGAGTGGAGAAGATTACCATCGGAGGGGTCGGAGTCACCGGTTCCGGCAGGTACCTGATCGGCAGCTTAATCGGCGCCGACCTGATCAAGAATGAGATAACCGCGCAAACCCGGGCTGCCGAGGACATAGACCCCGAAGCAGATATTATTGAAATCGGGGGGCAGGATTCAAAGCTGGTCATTAAACGCAACGGCGTGGTGGTGGATTACCAGATGAATAAAGCCTGTGCGGCAGGTACCGGCAGTTTTATCGATGAAATGGCGGAAATGCTGGGTATCTCCGTTAAGAGTGGAGAGTTTGCCGAACTGGCTTTGCGGGCTCCTTATACCATTGACATGGGTACCCGCTGCGCCGCTTTCATGGGACAGGCGGTTCCATCAGCCCAACGGGAAGGTGTATCGCTGGAAATAATTACCGCCAGCCTTTCCAATTCCATTGCCAAGAACTATCTCTCGAAAGTGGTCGGCACCCGCAAACTCGGGGAAAAAGTTATCCTTACGGGGGCTGTATTTTACAACAAAGCGGTAGTTTCAGCTTTTCATCAACAGCTTCCCGGTAAAAATCTAATGGTATCGGAACACCGGGAAGTCAGCGGCGCCATCGGGGCGGCACTACTGGCTAAAGAATTCAATCAGGGCCAGAAGTCCAAGTTCAGGGGTTTCGGCACGGTTATTAACTCGGAATGCAATCTCTCAACCTTTACCTGCAACGGGTGTGATAACAATTGTGCGATTACCCAGATGAAGGTCCCCGGTGAAAAACCGACTTTCTACGGCAGCCGCTGCGACAAATATGACAGCACGCTAAACCAGGAGAAGCGGAAGACCTTCTTTGATGAGCGAGAGAAGCTGCTCTTCAGAGAATACAAACCGAATACCGGAAACGGTCCCAGAGTAGGTGTGCCCCGGGCTCTGCTGGTTTATGACTACGCGCCTCTGCTGATTGGTTTTCTAAACGCTCTGGATGCGAGAGTGATGCTGTCCGGAAAAACCAACAAGGA
>CAZIQW010000045.1:0-10907 GCA_964541585.1 uncultured Dehalococcoidales bacterium
TGAGCTTAACCTTGAAGATGTTGATTTATCTACAGTATTTCTGGGGAAAAGGCTGGCAGCCCCGATTATTATTTCTTCCATGGTCGGCGGGATAGAGGCAGCGACAGTGATTAATCGCAATCTGGCGCAGGCCGCGCAATCTTTAGGCCTGGCTATGGGTGTGGGTTCGCAGCGCTGCCTGATGGATACCCCGGATTTATGCCGGACCTACCAGGTAAGGGATATTGCTCCGGATATTTTGCTTTTTGCTAATCTGGGAGCAGTGCAATTCAACTACGGATACGGCGTCACGGAATGTCTTAAGGTTGTTGATTCCATTGGTGCGGATGCTTTAATTTTACATATAAATCCGCTTCAGGAAGCTCTTCAGCCCGAAGGTAATACCAGATTTGCCGGGCTGCTGGATAAAATCCGTCTCATCTGCCGCGAGCTTCCGGTACCGGTCCTGGTTAAGGAAGTGGGAATGGGAATCTCCGAGGAAGTTGCCCGGAAATTAGCCGGGGTGGGGGTGGCCGGTATTGATGTGGCCGGGGCGGGGGGTACCAGCTGGAGCGAAATAGAGAAAAAGCGTTCTCCTGACTATCTGGCAGAACGTATCGCGGGGTCGTTTTCATCCTGGGGAATTCCAACCGCGGAATCGATAGTGATGGCGCGCCGGGGTGCTCCGGGTTTGCCGGTGATTGCCAGCGGCGGTATCCGCACCGGCCTGGATGTTGCCAGGGCTGTGGCTCTGGGAGCTGATGCCGCCGGAATAGCCGCGCCTCTGCTGAAGGCGGCAACCAGTTCCGCAGCCGAAGTGGAAGATATGCTGAAGGAAATTGTGGGGGTTCTGAAAATAGCCATGTTCTGTACTGGCGCCGGCAAAATCAGTGAACTAAAAAATTCGCCATTCTTGAGACAGAAAGAAACAGCTTAAAATGATAACCGACTGCCAAACTTGTTACTTTCCTTGCCTGAAACTGTCTATTAACGCAGTACCCTTAATCTGCCCTGGGCGACCCGGGTCAAGTCCGGGTCTGCGGATAATTCTACGGCCTTTTCAAGGTCACTGATGGCATTTCCCCGCTGCCCCAGTACCATGTAGAGATAACCCCGGCTGTTGTAGGCCCTGGCATTCTCGGGATTCAACTGAATCACTTTAGTAAAATCGGCTATCGCTCGGTCATATTCCTGCTGGCTGCTGTAAACCATTCCGCGGTTATAGTAAGCTCCTTCATTGTCAGAATCGGACTGGATAACCGTATTCAGGTCGGCAGCGGCCAAATCCAGCTGCTGGCTGTTCCGGTAGGCTGTACTGCGCGCCAGATATCCCCGGGTATTCTCGGGGTCCAGCTCAATAGCTCTGGTAAAATCAGCTATTGCCTGGTCGTACTGCATTTGTTCGTTATATATCAGCCCTCTGAAATAATAGACCGCTTCACTGGTGGAATCAAGCTCGACAGCTATGGTTAAATCGTAAAGGGCTGAATCCAGGTCTCCAACGGCCCGGTAGGCCAGACCCAGCCTGATGTAAGCCGGTACATCCGAGGGATTGAGCTCAGTAGCTTTCGTCAAATCAGATATAGCCTTATCATATTGCTGCTGTTCGCTGTAGACCGAACCTCTATAGTAATAAGCTGCATTATTATCAGGAGAAAGAAGGATGGCTGTATCCAGATAGGAGATGGCTGTATCCAGTTGTTCAGTGCTCAGATAGACTGCACCGAGGCTGACGTAAGCCGGGACGTTCTGAGAATTAAGCTGAATGGTACGGGTAAAATCGGCGATGGCTTTATCATATTCCATCTGTCCGAAATAGATGGAACCCCGGTTATAATAAGCCCCCTCATTAACGGGGTCTAACCGGATAACCGTACTGAAATCATCCAGGGCTAATTCTAACTGTCCCAGGGACCGGTAGGCTCCGCCGCGCTGCAAATAAGCCGGTACGCTACCGGGATTGAGCTCAATGACTCTGTTAAAATCGGCGATAGCCCTGTCATAATTTTCTTGCCGAATATAAGCTGAGCCCCGGTTATAATAAGATGCTTCATTTTCCGGGTCCAAACGGAGAACTGTATTCAAATTAGAGATAATCAGTTCCGGCTGGTCTCTGACCTGATGGATAGCACCGCGCTGGATATAGGCCCGAACACTATCGGGATTTATTTCAATGACTTTATCAAAATCCGCCAGGGCTTTATCGTATTCTTCTTGCTCGACGTAAACTTGTCCCCGGCTGTAATAGGCGCCTTCATTAGCGGGATCGAGCTGGATGGCTGTGGTGAGGTCGGCTACAGCGAGGTCCAGGTGTCCGGTGCTCCGGTACACCCCACCCCTCCGGATAAAAGCCCGGAAATTCTCGGGATTTATCTCGATGACTTTGCTAAAATCTGCCAATGCGTTATCAAATTTCTCCTGTTCGTTGTAAACTACTCCCCTGATGTAATAGGCGTTTTCGTGAACGGGGTCGAGCTGGACAACTGTACTCAGGTCATCGATGACCCTGTCCCTTTCTTCAATAACACGATAAGCCAGAGCCCGGTAATAATATGCCATAACATCTTCAGGTTTGAACTCAATGGCTTTATTAAAGTCCTCAATTGCCATATTATACTGTTCCAGTTCAACATAAGCCATGGCGCGGCTGAAGTACGCCCGGGCCAGGGTAGGGTCTTGTCGGATGCCTTCTGTAAAATAGCCTATTGCCTCATTGATATCCCCATCTTCCAATTTGGCATCGCCTCTATAAGCATTGGCTATGGCTACTGCTTCACAGCCGCCTCCGACAATCATTATGACCACAACCAGGAGGAGAAATATACTGAGCTTCCGGTTCTTCATTATCAGCTAACGCCCTACCATTAAGTAAAATCTTAATACCTGTAATTATCTATATACTTTAATTAATTACATCCTTCAATCAGACATTTCATCAATGTCAGGATGCGGTAGGGACGGCCGGCCTGCAATTCAGACATTGTGAAAGATTGCCGATAGAGCAGAGGCGGCATTATACAGTTAAGGGTGGCAGCGCAATACCAAATACTCGCCGTCTATTTAGCTGCCCCGGTGATGATGTCCACCGCCTTTTCCACGGCCTCCACCGGGCCCGCGGCAAAAGTGATATTACGGTGCATGTTATTGGGCAACACCCACCGGGCGAGGCTTATCACCGGAACGCGCTCCGCCAGGGCTATGGCAATTTCGGAAAGGGTGCCGTATTCACCGTCCAGGGCGATTATGGCTTCACCCGCTTTGGCGACGATAGCATTTCTGGCCACTCCCATGCCGGTAGGAATGGCAATGCTCACATAAGGATTGGCATCTTTACGAGAACTGTGGGGCAGTATTCCGATAGTGGTACCCCCATGCTTGCGGGCCCCTTTGCAGACCGCTTCCATAACGCCGGAAAGTCCGCCGCAGACCACGATAATATTTCTCCTGGCCAGTTCCGCGCCGATTTCCTCGGCCAGCCTGTAAGTATCCGGGTTGGTTTTCCCGGCGCCGATAACTGAGACTATCATCCGTTTTTCTCCCGGACCCGTGACTCTATTTGTGATTATCAGGACTCCTGTCCGGCTCCTCTTTAATTTCCATGCCCACCAGAATACGCTCGGAATCGGAAAGGTCGCCGATAAACCGGCGCAGAGGAAGGGGCAGTTTCTTTATCAGGGTGGGAGCGGCAATCACCTGCTCGCTCCGGGCCTTCTCCGGCTCTTGATAAATATCGATTATCTCCAGCTCATAGCGGCCTTTGAGGTTCTTCTCCAGGAGCTTGCGGATATTTTCGACGGCCCGGGTGGACTTAGCCGTTGCACCGCTGACATAGAGGCGAAAGATGTATTTCTCGGTCTTTCGCTTTCTTAGCGCTTGCTCTAACTGGTCCCGGGAGGAATTTTCTGATTGCATATGAGTCCCTTGCCTGCAATTATTTTTGCCCTGGCTTGATATCCAGTCCGATTAAAACCCGCTCGGTTTTAGAAAGGTCGCCGATAATCTTTCGCATCGGCGGGGGCAGTTTGCGGACCAGGGTCGGCAGCGCGATTATTTGATCATTCCGGGCCAACTGCGGGTTTTTAGTGACATCGACTACCTCAATCCGATATCTGCCGGCCAGGTGCTCCTCGGCTATCCTCTTCAGGTTGGAAAAAGCGAGAATCGATTTCTCCGTTTGCCCGGCGACGTATAATCTTAAATCCCAGATTTCCGCCGGAGAGCCTGTCTTCGCGGTTTTAGTCTTCTTAGCCGGTCTGATATTTTTTACATCAGTCATCATTTAACCTCGTTATATTCATTATATTCATTCTCCGGCTAAATGGTTCAGTCCGCTTTGCGCTTACGGGCCATGGTATTGCGTTCTTCTGCTAATTGCTCCTCGGAGGTTCTCTCCCGGGCTGAAATAGTTTCCAGTCTCTCTTTTTCCGCTTCAAACCGGGCGCGCAAGGCCGCAATCTGGGATTCCAGCCCCTGACGCCGGCGTTCAATTTCCCGCCGGTTGAGCTCGATTTCCTGCTGCCGCGATAAAGCCCGGGCTTTCTCCTTGGCTTCCTGGGCCAGGCGGGCGCTGCCCGTGAGGACTCCGCCCGGTCCCGTATAAACATCCAGGAGCTGGATGCCTTTATCAGTCACAATAAATTCCCGGATTTGATTGGAGTGGGCCATACCGCGGGATTTCAGGACATAGAGTCCCCGGTTGCGCTCTCCGCCTATCTCGATATCCCGCAGCAGAATCCAGGTATCCATCAGGGAAGAAATGCCCACCTCAGTGGATTCCAGGTTCTCTCCGGCCGCAGTCAGGCTGGTGAACAGGGAGGTTGTCTGGCTGGATTTTAGAAAATCAATCAACCGGGTAAGAGTGGAACGGGTTTCTAACGGGGTTCCCACTGTAATCAGATTGGAGATGGGGTCCACGACGACTGATTCAGGCTGGAATTCTTCAATTTCTTTGTACATGGTCAACAGGTGCATTTCCAGTCCGTGTAAAGAAGGACGGTCGGTATGAAACCGCAGCAGGCCGCCTTTGATACAGGATTCCAGGTCAATCCCCACTGAATTCATATTGCGTATAATCTGGTCGGGCGATTCCTCAAAAGAATAGTAGAGGCAGCGTACTCCCCGACGGCAGGTGGCCCGAGCAAAGGAGGCTGCCAGGGTGCTTTTGCCGGTGCCCGGCGTGCCTGACACCAGGATGGAACTGCCCCGGTAATAACCGCCGTTCAGCATGTTGTCCAGGCGCTCAATCCCGGTGGGAATCCTGTCCCGGGAAACCCGGTAATCCAGCCTCAGTGAGGTAATCGGCATAATCGAGATGCCGTTTTCATCAATCAGGAAAGGATACTCATTGGAGCCGTGTTTAGAACCCCGGTATTTAATAATCCGCAGTCTGCGGGTAGCGATTTGCTCCTCCATCCGCGTATCCAGCAGGATAACGCAATCGGCCACATATTCTTCCAGACCGTAGCGAGTCAGCGTATTGATACCCCGCTCGGAGGTAATGACTACGGTGACGCCCTTCTCTTTCAGCCAGCGGAAAAGGCGGCGCAGCTCCGCCCGCAGAACGGCTTCGTTGGTGAAACCGGAGAAGAGAGCTTCCAGTGTGTCCAGCACCACCCGTTTGGCCCCGATTTCGTTAATGGCGCTTTCGAGCCGTACAAAGAGCCCGTCCAGGTCGAACTCTCCGGTCTCCTCGATTTCTTTTCTCTCAATATAAACAAAATCGATGAACAGCAATTTGCGGGCCATTAAATCATTAAGATTAAAGCCGATAGAGTCGAAGTTTTTCACCAGGTCACTTTCCGTCTCTTCAAAGCTCATAAAGACCCCGGTTTCTCCGAACTGGAGAGCGCCTCGCACCAGGAATTCCATCCCGAAGACGGTTTTCCCGGAACCGGCCCCACCGACAATCAGGGCCGGCCTCCCCTGAGGTAACCCTCCGAAAGTAATTTCATCAAAGCCTTTGATTCCGGTGTGGGCTTTCAGAAGCGTTTCTTCCGGTTTGTGTTCAGAGAATGTTCCGGACCGCCGGACGGTTTTTCTGGCTGCCATTAGATTTGCTCCTTTTTACAGGATGAAAAAGAGATTTTTACACATTTATATAAATATACATCGATAGGGTGTGAGTATCCACTGTTTGTTTCTCATTTGCCGAAAATGCCTAGCAGGTATAGGCATTTCGGCTTATTTCCGATGGATATAAATATTGATACCGTGGCAATTGTATTTGTGTTATCCTATATTGTTTGACCGGTACTTTAACAAATTCCAGGAGCTTCTGGAAATCAGGGGTAATAACAATCAATGCCGGAGAAAAAACACAATACCAGAAAGCTACCGGGAATCGAAAATCTTCCGGACATTCTTTCCGAGCCGGAGCCAGGTCCCGGGTAAAATATATCCTGAAGCTGTATGTCAGCGGGATGACCCTGCGGTCTACTCTGGCCGTAGAGAACATCCGGAGAATATGCGAAGACTATATACCGGACTGCGACCCGAAAATCATTGATATTTTTCAGCGTTCCGCGGTGGCCAGGGACGCCCAGATTATTGCCGTCCCTGCATTAAAAAAAGCGCCCTTCCCTGCTCACTGGCTGGCCGGGGATCTGTCCCAGACCGGGAAAGTACTGGCAGGATTGAATATCGGATGTCTGACAGGACTCCAGCCTGCAACGTCTGCCAGGTTCTACTAATCCCCCAATCGCTATGTGCTTCTGGTATCTAGGGGCTGGTACTGAAAGATGCCGGGAAAGCGAAATCTTTCCGGAGAGACTCTTTGACTCATTTTAGGCTGAAAGGATACAATATTATCGATGAGTTAGCGACGGGATAGATATTTTTTGAGCTGGAAAACAAATTCCCAGTTCCTGACAGGACTCAGGTAGACCTAATGGCCAATAATTCGAACCAAGATTTGAAAAAGATAAAGACAACCAGTATTAAAGAATTGAACCAGCGTTTGACTGAAGCGGAACAGACCCTGAACGCCATCCAGAACGGCGAGGTGGATGCCCTGGTAGTTTCCGGAGAAAACGGCAGCCAGGTTTACACTTTGACGACCGCCGAACGTCCTTACCGGGTAATGATAGAGCAGATGAATGAAGGGGCGCTTACATTATCAGCGGACGGGATAATTCTTTACTGCAATGAGAGTTTTGCCCGGATGGTAGGGAAGCCCCGGGAAAGAACAGTGTCCACATCAATTCTGGATTATATCGACCCGGCCAGCCATAGCCATTTTAAGAGACTGGTCAAGCACAACGGCAGGGGAGAGGTTTCCCTGATTGGGGGTAAAAACAACCGGATACCGACCTATTTTGCTCTTAATGCTTTTACTGACGAACAGACAACCAGACATTCGGTGGTGGTAACCGACCTGACAGAGCATGTACAAACGGAACAAATAATCGCTTCGGAGAAATTTGCCCGGAGCTTGCTGGAGCAGTCTCCGGATGTCATACTGGTCTGCGATACCAGCGGGACCATTATTCAGGCCAGTGAGAGGGCTTATGCTCTCCTGGATACAGTTCTGGTGGGCAAGCCTCTGGACTGGATTTTCAGCCGTCTCTCTCCTTTTTCCGGTGATGGCTCGCGCCAAATCAGTCCGTTCAATTTTACAGCTCTCAGGGATGGGGGGATACCTGGCGGCAGTGAAATGATGCTGGCGGATGATAACGGGTCTATCCATAACCTGGTATTTGAGTATAGCCGCATCACTGAAGAGAATGTTGTCCTGGGCTACTCTGTTTCTCTGGCGGATATTACGGAACGGAAGCGGGCTGAAGAAGTGCTGTCCAGGGCCAATGAAGAGCTGGAAATCAAAGTGCAGGAACGGACGCGGGAACTGGCTGGGGCCAACGAGAAGCTTAAAGCTTACGGTCGCCGGATTACCCAGGTGCAGGAAGAGGAAAGAAAGCGGATAGCTTATGAGCTGCATGACGATACCGCCCAATACCTCTCCATCCTGAAAATGCAGCTGGGAGCGCTGGTGCAATCAGGAAGAGTCGAGGACCCTGAGATTTTGGAGAAGCTGCGCTATCTGGAAAGAGATGCTGACCGGGCCTTTAACGATGTGCGCCGTTACAGCCACGAACTGAGGCCGGGAGTGCTGGAGCACCTGGGTCTGCAGTCCGCCCTGGAGCAGATAATTGAAGATACTAATAAACTACAGCAAATCAGAGTGGAACTGAAGGTGGAAGGCAGTGAACTGGTACTGGCCGAAGAAATAAAACTGGCTTTTTTCCGCATTGCTCAGGAAGCCCTGAATAACACCCGCAAACATGCCCGGGCAGATATGGCGGCGGTTAAACTTCAATTCTTTGACCATAGAGTCAGGATGACCGTCTGTGATAACGGCTTTGGTTTTAATTTCAAAGAGGTCCTTGCTCGCACCGGCAAAAACGGCAGTCTGGGCCTCATGAGTATGCAGGAAAGGGCCAGACTCATCGGAGCCGACCTGAAGATTCAATCGGAACCCGGGAAAGGCACCACGGTCACCGCCGAAGTCAAGCTGTAAGGGCAGATACTTGCTCGCTAATATTCAAAAGGCCAGGATTTAGCTGGTTTTCGAGAATAAGGATTCTCCCGGTCTGTTTCCCATTTTAGCGGGTTACCCAGGATATATTCTCCAATTTGAATCATTTCTTCTTAACGCTTGTCTATAAGATAAAGAGCCGGTCGGTTATCTTGCTGCGGATATCCCTGGCGGCAACTACTTTGTAATAATATTCCCGCTTTATATCTTCAGAGACATTGCTTCGAGTAATCGACCGGTAAGCATTTACTATCGCCCGCCACTGGTCAATCAAACCCAGGTGAATCAGGTTAATGTCCCACATCGGCCTGCGGCTGGCCCACCAGAACTGGCAGCTGTGCTCGGCCATATCCAGCAGTCCCCGGGAGATGTGTCCGAACCGGGTGCATTCCTCAGTGTCAGCGCATTCATGAGCTTTTTTCACCACCTCTATGGCCAGGGCCAGATGCTCCCACTGGAGGCGGTGGATTTCATTACCATTGTCCAGCCACAATGGAAAGGGTACCCCGGCTTCTATATCATCAGCGGAAGAACTCCAGGAAGAAGGTTTGGGTTCCACGGTCTCTCCGGCAGGGAAAATCTCCAGCAGTTCGCTAATAGTGACTGGTTTTACTGTCTGGGAAAACTCTGAACTGTCCAGAAGGGCTGTCTGTTGAGTGGCCAGCTCAGTCGCCTGTTTAATCCCTGCGTAGGTAACCATTTCAGTTCCCAGCTGCTCGTATACGGCTGCAAGGAAAAGCTGTTCCCAGCCCTGGATATGGTGGCCGTATGTTTCGGCATCCATGGCGGTAATCACATAGATATCGCCGTTACCATTGTGGCTAAGTTTGAGATGCTGCAAAAAATCTCCGGCTTCAATCTGCTTAAAGCTGATTTTATTGCTTAAAATATCGTCCCGGAAAAAGACACTCAGTTTACGACCTTCATGTTCAACCTGATATATCTTGTTCACCGGCCATGAATTCGGACAGGCTATACCGCTTAATATTATCCAATTATGCCCTGAATCAACCACCTCTTTAAGGATATCCCGGCTGTAACACATCTCGGGAGGGAAAAAGCCTTTTGGCGTATATTCTTTCCCGATGAAGCGTCTGATGGTAGCCAGGTTTAATTCGATTTGTCTTTTCCTTTCTCCGTCCGGTATTAAAGGCAAAATGGGGTGATATTTGCCGCTGCCGGTTAGTTCTATCTGGCCCTCGTTGTACAGCGATATCAAACCTTCCAGCACTTCCCGGTGTCCGCAGTTATGCAGCATTTCCATAAGGATGCCGTTAATGTTTATGGTGGCTCTGGCGTGAGGGTTCTGCCGGAATACATCCAGTAAAGGATTGTAGGACTCGCTGCATATTTTCTCCAGAACAGTTGGAATCTGAGTGGGGGGCTGATAAAAATGAAAAAGCTGCGCCCAATAAATCATTATTAATTATCTCCGCATTCGTTGCCAATAGTACATTCCCCTCAATTATACTGCAAATTGATACAAACCAGAAAAGACCCTGGGGCTAATCCTGTATTACCTGACGAATATTGTCTGATTTCGTTACTATTATTAGAATTTTTACTGAATCGGATTGCTAATGTGGACTAAATCCTTTCTCTTGCATTATAGTAGGAGGTAATTAATGGGGCAGGAAAGGAAGTATGACTTCTCGAACGGACACTGGAACATTCGCGATTCATGATGACAAAGAGAGCCGGCTCGCCGGTCTCTATGATGAATATTATGATAAGATTGCTCGCTACGCTTATGTCCGTATCGGGAATGCTTCCGAGGCTGAAGATATTGCCAGCGAGGTCTTTCTCAAAGCTCTGGGCTCGCTTAATCGATATCAGGACCGTGGTCTCCCGATGCAGGCATGGCTTTTTAAAATTGCTCATAATCTGGTGGTCGACTATTTACGGAATAAATCCAAACGGGTCACTCTACCAATAGATATAGTAGATATTGTAGATGAATCCGATCCGGTGGAGACGGCTGAGATAAACCTGGAAATGGAAAGAGTGACCGTGGCCATGCAGAGTTTAACTGAAGAACAGAGGGAGGTGGTGAGGTTGCGCTTTTTGGGGGGCTTAACCTCGCGGGAAGTGGGTGAAATCATGAAAAAGAGCGATGGGGCAGTGCGGGAGATGCAAAGAGCAGCGATGGAGAAGCTGCGGCAGCTTTTGGGTGGAGTGGATATGGGGGCGTAATGTGATGACTGATGAATTTGACATAATACTGGACAAATGCGTAAACCGCCTTAACGAGGGAGAGGGTCTGGAGAGCGTACTTTCCGATTACCCCCAGTACGCCTCACAATTAATGCCGTTGTTAAAGGCGATGAACCGTACGCAGAGTGCTTATTCTTTTAGATCGGAAGAGCACACGTCTGAACTCCAGTCACGAGATTCCATC
>CAZIQW010000046.1:0-1026 GCA_964541585.1 uncultured Dehalococcoidales bacterium
AACAAGCTGATGAGTTCAGGGCCTGGATTGATGCCA
Source organism: uncultured Dehalococcoidales bacterium (assembly GCA_964541585.1). Classification (GTDB taxonomy): domain Bacteria; phylum Chloroflexota; class Dehalococcoidia; order Dehalococcoidales; family UBA3254; genus CAZIQW01. The sequence continues at coordinate 37 of CAZIQW010000046.1, forward strand.
GGCCTGATATCCCGGTCCCCGGGTTTGATGCCAGCAGTCCCCGGGAATTCCGCGGCGGTCAAAAATTCTCACCCGGGATGAGCAGAGGACTTATGTTTCCCGGGAAATGCTTCTCACCGGCTGCTGATTAACAGCACATTGCTTCACCTTCTTCAGCGACACAGGGAGGGGCAGTTTCGTCCCTCCCTGTTTTTGAAATCACAGCCCCGAATATTTTCTTTCCTTTTCGGGCACAAAATACAAACTTATGAACTAAAAACCTCACAACTCAACGCGGGAACTTCCTGCAGCCTGGCTCTTCTTCTAATCTGAGCGTTCTTAACCTGAGCCCGGCGTGTTAGAAGAAATATAGCCCATCCGAAAATATAGCGGTCTAACTGCGTCTTTAGCGAGAAAAAAATGCTCTGTATTCAAGGTACCACTGGAATAAATTAAAGATTTTCCAGCTTCGCAACAGCCTAGAAATGGAGCCAGATGTCCAGCCCCATGACCAGAAATATCACTCCCAGATATGGGAAAGCCGATAGCTTGTACAGCTTCCAGGCATCTCCTGATGCCCGGGAAAGCATCAGGCGCAAACTGGCATAGACTATGATGACGCCTGCGATATTAGCGGCTACCAGATAAAGCAGCCCGAACCCGCCGGTAAAATAAAGACCGATTGAAGCGCCGTAGAGCATCACTGAGGAAATGAATAATATCACTGATACGAACTTGATGCTGCGGTTGACTGGAAAATAGTTTATTCCGGCATTCCGGTAGTCCTGACTGTGGGCAACCATAATACTCCAGATATGAGAAGGAAGCCAGACGGCAATCAGAATACATAAAAGCAGGATTTCCCAGTTTACGGTCGACCTTACGGCAAACCAGCCCATCAATACCGGGGCACAGCTGGCTATCATCCCCTGGGGGAAAACACAGGTCACCCTCTTCCGGTAAATGACTGCCGCGGCGGAACCCACCAGAATAGCCAAAAAAGCGTAAGGA
>CAZIQW010000046.1:1036-10848 GCA_964541585.1 uncultured Dehalococcoidales bacterium
GGATGTAAAAACCAGGCCAACACCAGTCCGATAGCCGTCAGACCGGCAGTGAAGTATAACGCCCTTTCCGGCGGGAAAATTCTTCCTGAAGGCAATGCCCGGCGGCGGGTACGTTCCATGCGGGCATCCAGATGCCGGTCAAGGTAATTGGTCAGGCCGTTGGCCCCGGCGCTGGCCACCAGTATGGCCGCCATAATGAAAAACAGCTTTCCGGCAGAGACAAAACCACCGCTCGCCGCCACAGCCGTGACGACGCCGATAAACACCAGCAGCCCGGTCTCGCGCGGCTTTATCACATTAAAATAGTCCTTTAATGTGCCCCGCCCTCCAGCCTTTACTTTAATATCTTCTATCTGCATGTTAAAATTTCAAAATTCAAATCTTAAAACCATAACCCAAAAGTCAAAAGAAGTATACTGTTGTTGCAAGCATCTTCTCTCCGTGCAAGAAAATGACCATCACGGCTTTTGATTTAATTCATTATCCGGCGGGTACTCCAGGGGTCTGGCTTCATTAAGATAGGACTGCAGTATAACGGCCGCAGCCGCGGCATCATATTCACCCTTCTTGCGCTTGCCGGTTTTTTTACCGCCTGACTCCTCCATCATACGTTTAGCGGCGACCGTAGTCAATCTTTCGTCCCGGAACTCCACCGGGACAGAAGATTTCTGCTTCAATTTTTCGGTGAAAGCCTTTACCTTTTCTGCCTGCGCACCTATGGAGCCGTTCATGGACTGCGGCAAACCCACGATTACTATCTCAACCTGATATTGTTTCACCATCTGTAAGATATATTCTACGTCCGCCGCGTCATCCTTATGTTCAAAAACAAGAAGCGGACTGGCCAATATTCCCAGGGGGTCGCTGACCGCTACCCCGGTTCGCCTGTCACCTACATCCAGTCCTAAGCTGCGCATTCTTTTCTCTTAATACCCTAAATACGAGATAAAATAACCAATGACCAGGAAATAAAATCCTAAACTCTAAATTCGAAACACTAAACAATTACCCAAATTCAAATCTTTAGTGACCAAAACCTTTCTTTCATTCGATCTGCCTTTTGTATTTTGGTCATTTGAATTTGTTTCGAATTTAGATATTTGATATTAGAATTTCCTTGATTTTTGGTTATTCCTCGTTTTCCTTATTAATCAACGTTTTCACCAGCGCCAGGGCTTCATCTACCCTCGATGCATCCTTTCCCCCTGCCTGCGCCATTCCGGGCTTCCCGCCACCCCCGCCGCCGGTTACCTGGGCCACTTTCTTGACTATGTCCCCGGCGTTATAACCCTTCTGCACCAGGTCCGGCGTGACCATAGCGATAAATGACGGCCTGCCCTCATATACGGAACCCAGCACTATAATACCGCTGGCAAGCTTGTCCTTCAGCACATCAGCCATTTCTCTCATTGAGTCGATGCGGGCCGAGTCCACTCTTGCGGATATCAGCTTAATCCCGTGCACTATTTCCGCCCTGTCGGCTAAATCAGAGGCGCTTTTCCGGGACGACTCCTTTTCCAGGGCCACCAGTTTCCGGCGCTCTTCCTCCAGTTCGTTGAGTAACGCGCTTACCTTATCATGAACCGCCGCCGGTGATGTTGACAGGGCTTGAGCAATTTTTTGCAGGCTAATAAAGTTATGCTCCACCAGGGTCTCCGCACCTTTTCCGGTAACTGCTTCAATACGGCGCAGGCCGGAGCCAATGCTGCTTTCCGCTGTTATCTGGAAAAATCCTAGCTGGCCGGTTGCTGAAACATGGGTACCGCCGCAAAGCTCGGCGCTGATAGCCGGAGTGCCGATTTTTACCACCCGGACCAGGTCTCCGTATTTTTCATCAAACAGGGCTATCGCTCCGCCAGCCAGGGCTTCTTTATAGGCCATCTGTTCGGTATTGACTATTAAATTCTCCCGAATCTTTTCGTTAACAATATGCTGGACCCTCAGGATTTCCTCCGGGTTCATAGCCGTTAAATGGGAAAAATCAAACCTGAATTCAAAAGGCCCCACCATGGAACCCCTCTGCTGGACATGCTGGCCGAGCACCTGGCGCAGGGCATACTGCAGCAGATGGGTCGCCGTATGGTTGCTGGCGATATCTCTTCTCCTCAGGACGTCCACTGCCGCCTCAACCTCATCTCCTACGGCTAGCTGTCCTGATTCCATCTTTCCCTGGTGAACGATATAATCACCGGCATGAATCGTATTGGTGACCTTAAACCGGCCAAGAGAATTGCTGATAACGCCGGTATCGCCTACCTGTCCGCCCATTTCTCCATAGAATGGGGTCGCCTCCAGTACAATACTCGCTTCCTGTCCCTCTCCGGCAGTATCGGCAGATTCACAATTTAACATGATATCGCTAATTTTCGATTTATAGCTGAGATGGCGATAGCCGACAAATTCAGTTTTCTCAGCTGTCGCTCGGATTTCCAGCTTACCGGAATCTCTGGCTCTCTCAAATTTATGACTGGCGCGGGCACGTTCCCGCTGCTTCGCCATCTCTTTCTCAAAACCGTCCATATCCACCGCTAAGTTGGCCCGGGCCGCAATTTCCCAGGTCAGCTCTACCGGAAAACCGTAGGTATCGTAGAGCTTGAATACGTCAGCGCCGGAAACCTTATTCTTTACCTGGCTGGAAGCATTCATAATCAGGTTATCCAGCAGGGACAGTCCGGTATTCAGGGTCTCGTGGAACCGGGACTCCTCCAGCTCCGCCACCTTGAGAATCATGTCACGTCTCTGCTCCAGTTCCGGATAGGCCCCTTTCATATGCTCAATGGAAGCGTTACAGGCATCCGCCAGGAACAGATTTTCCAGTCCCAGCCGCTTGCCGAAGAGGGCAGCGCGGCGGAGCAGGCGCCGCAAGACGTATCCCCGGCCATCGTTAGCCGGCATGACGCCGTCTCCCACCAGGAAAGAGATAGCGCGGCTGTGTTCGACAATCACCCGCATTGCATTATCCGCTTCCTCATTTTCCCCGTATTTCTTCCCGGCTATTTCAGCAATTCTGTCCAGCAGCGGAGCGAAGATATCCGTATCATAAACCGTAGTCTTACCCTGTGCCGCAGCCGCAATCCGCTCCAAGCCCATTCCCGTATCAATATTTGGCCGGGGTAAGGGAGTCCGCACCCCGCTTTCGTCCTGATTGTACTGGGTAAAGACCAGGTTCCAGATTTCCACGAAACGGCCGCACCCGCAGCCGGGATCGCATTCCGGTCTGCCGCAGCCGAATTCATCACCAAAATCATAATGTAATTCGCTGCACGGGCCGCAGGGACCGGAGCTGCCGGCCGGTCCCCAGAAATTATCCTTAGCCCCGAATCTCATTATCCGGTCTGCCGGGATGCCAACTTTTTTATTCCAGATTTCGAAAGCTTCATCATCATCGGTATAAACCGTTATCCAGATACGCTTCGGTGAAAGCTTCAACCATTCGGTGACGAATTCCCAGGACCAGGTAATGGCCTCTTTCTTAAAATAATCACCGATACTGAAGTTGCCGAGCATCTCAAAGAAGGTAAGATGCTTGGTATCGCCTACGGACTCAATATCGGTGGTGCGAAAGCTCTTCTGACAGGAAGTCAGGCGGCGGTTGGGTGGTGTCTCAATACCCAGATAATAGTTTTTAAACTGCACCATACCCGCCGTAGTAAAAAGCAGGGTAGGGTCATTATAGGGCACCAGCGACGAACTGGGGACGATTAAATGACCTCTTTCTTCAAAGAACCTTAAATACGCGCTGCGAATCTCGTTAGTGTTCAAAAAATATACTCCTTGCTTCATAAGTTGTCAGCAGCCAGTTCAGTAGCCAGTTTCGGGAGAAGAGGAATGACTGATAACTGATAACTGAAAACTCTCACAATACGATTTTAGAGTAAGGTAGGGGGGGTGTCAATCAAGTGTCTTGTAAAATAAACATTTCGAATCTATAATGAAATTATCGATATATCGTGTTGTATCGTAATATAACGGAGGATGCTCAAGCATGATGAATGGAAATTACCATTTTTTACACTTGCCGCCTCGAGAAGTCCCCTTCCGGCGGGGAGTCTTCAAATACATTATCCTGCAATACCTGAAAGACAAGCCTCATCATGGTTATGAGATTATCCGGGCGCTGGAAGAGCGCTTTCACGGTCTGTATTCTCCGAGCGCCGGCACTATCTATCCGCGTCTCCAAAGACTCGAAGAACACGGTCTGGTTACTTCCACCGAGCAGGACGGTAAAAAAATCTATGCCATTACCCGGGAAGGCCTGCGCTTTCTCTCGGAAAACCGGGAACTGGAGCAGGCAATCAACAACCATCTGAATGATTGGTTCAGTACCGAAAATGCGGATGACTTGAAAAAAACGATGTTTGAGTTCGGCAAACTGGCTGAGATTTTCAGGATGGAAGTACGCCGCATGGACCCGGTTAAACTGGGGAGGTTAAGGGATTTACTATCTCGAACCTCTCAGGATTTGGAAAAAATTGCAGAAGAATAATTACAGTTCAAAAAGAGTTCAATAATACGTAAATGAAATCATTACTACGCATGATGCATTATGTAAAAAAGCACCGGTGGAGCTTACTGCTTGCCTTCATCTGCCTCCTTGCCGGTACTGCCTTCCAGCTGGTTATTCCCAGAATGCTGGGAGAAGGTATAGATACGGTACTCGGCGCTGGAAATCAGCTTTTATTGATATATCTGGGAATCGGAATTGTCATTGCCAGCGCGCTGAGGGGTCTTGCCGCCTACGGCAACCGGTTTATCAGCCAGGTAGTTTCCCAGCGAATTTCATATGATATCCGGAATGACCTGTATGACCACCTTCAAAGGTTGAGTTTTGCCTACCACGATAAAGCCCAGACCGGGCAACTCATGTCCCGTGGCACGGTGGATATCGAAGCCGTGCGTATGTTTCTCAGCGAGGGACTGCTGCATATCATTCAGACAGTTTTATTAATCACCCTGATTGCCTACCTGCTGATTGCTATGAACTGGCAGCTGGCACTGCTTACCCTGATGTTCATGCCGCCTATTATCTGGCGTACAGTGGTTGTCAGCAACAAACTCAGGCCTATCTGGCTGAAGGTACAGCAGTTGATCGCATCCATGGGGGTTATCCTTCAGGAGAGTCTGGCAGGTGTCAGGGTAGTGAAAGCCTTTTCAAGCCAAAAAGATGAGAACGCCGCATTTTCCTCCGGTGCGAATAATCTGTATGCAACCCAAATCAGTGCCGCCCGGCTGCAGGCCTTTAATATGCCGCTAATGGTATTCCTGTTAAGTCTGCCCACCGGAATCATTCTCTGGTATGGCGGGCAGCAGGTTATCGCAGGCAACCTGACCATAGGTGAGATAACGCAGTTCATCCTCTATCTCGGCATGTTAACCATGCCCATTCGGCGACTGGGTTTCCTCGCAGCCATGTTCTCCCGCTCCGAATCCGCTGGACAGCGTATCCTGGAGATATTCGATACTCAGTCACCGGTTAAAGAAAAACCGGATGCCATTATGCTGAATCGTGTGGATGGACAGGTTGCTTTTAATGACGTAAGCTTCAGCTATGATTCAAAAGATGACATCCTGAGCAATATCACGTTCAGCGTGCAGCCGGGACAGACTGTAGCTCTGGTCGGTGGCTCGGGCAGCGGCAAGAGCACCATTATTAGTCTCATTTCCAGATTCTATGACGTTACCGGTGGAAGCATCACTATCGACAACGTCGACGTGCGTGACGTAACACTGGACTCCCTGCGGCAAAACGTGGGTATAGCACAACAGGACGTTTTTTTGTTCTCCGCTACTATCCGGGACAATATCGCTTATGGCAAACCGGATGCCGGCATGGAAGAGATAATAGCCGCTGCCAGGGCTGCACAAATTCACGATTTTATCCTTAGCCTTCCTGAGGGCTACGATACCTGGGTAGGCGAACGAGGCACCACTCTTTCCGGGGGAGAAAGACAACGGCTGGTTATTGCCCGCACCTTGCTGATGAATCCCCGCATTCTGATTCTGGATGATTCGACCTCCAGCGTGGACGCCGAAACCGAACATTTAATCCGCCAGGCACTTGACGGCCTGATTAAAGGACGCACGACCTTTGTTATTACCCACCGCCTCCCCATTATCAGGAACGCGGATATAATCCTGGTGCTTCAGGACGGGAAAATCGTAGAACATGGAAAACACAATGAACTTATGTCGAGGCAGGGTATTTACTATAAAACCTATACATCGCAGCTTACTGCATCTGGAGAATCTCTGAAAGACGGGGAGGAGGGTTAAGCATGTTTCACGGTGGCCCCGGCGGCCAGTGGGCTGGAAGAGGCGGACCTCCCGGAGGCCCGACCGGAGGACGGCTGCAAAGCGCATTCGATGAAGACCAGGACCGCATACTGGGTAAGGTCTATGACAACCGGGTTATAAGGCGAATACCGCCGTACCTGGCAAAGGTTAAAGGGCGTCTGGCTCTCGGTATAGTCGGCACGCTTGCCCGTACCGGAACCATTATCGCCATGCCCTACCTGGTAAAAGTCGCCACTGACAACTATATGCAGACCGGAAATATCGACGGTCTCACGTTGATAGCCCTGGCCTATGTTGCAGTATCTTTTATTTTGTGGGGCGGGCAATACCTGGAAATATTGAATTTAAACTATGCCAGCCAGGGTATCCTGTTCCGCATGCGCACCCAGTTGTTTGAACACCTTCACCGATTGTCATTGAGCTTCTTCGATAAAAACAAGGTTGGCAAACTGATGTCCCGCGTCCAGAATGACGTGGACCAGTTGCAGACCCTGGTCACCCAGGACATTATCAGCATTATGGCCAACGCTATAACTTTGCTAGCCATTGCAGCCATTATGCTCAGTATGAATGCCTCATTGGCCGGAATTACATTAGCAGTGGTCCCGGTACTGGCTCTGGCAATATATATCTGGCAGAGCTATGCCCGCCGTGCTTTTCTCAAGGTAAGACAGGCTATTTCCGTGGTGAACGATCAGCTCCAGGAGGATATATCCGGTGTCCGGGTAACCCAGGGCATGTCGCGGGAGAAAATAAACCTCAAGCAATTCGATTCAGTCAACAAAGCACACCTCGATGCCAACGTGGAAGCGGCTAAACTCCAGGCGTTCATGATGCCCGCCGTGGAAATACTGACCAATAGTGCCTTTGCTCTGGTCCTGATATTCGGGGGTGCGAGAGTGATGGCCGGTACCCTGGAAGTCGGTGTGCTGCTTGCCTTCCTTCTCTATATCCAGCGCTTCTTTGCCCCGGTGATGGAAATTGTGATGATGTATACCGAAATCCAGCGAGCTATGGCTTCCGGTGCCCGTATTTTCGAGCTCCTGGATGTGTCGCCTGAAATACAGGACAAACCGGGCGCCGTCGAAATGCCTCCCCTCAAAGGGGAAATTGCCTTTAAACATGTCAGTTTCTCCTATGTGCCGGATGAGGAAGTCCTGCACGATATCGATTTCACTATTAAGGCCGGAGAAACAGTGGCAATAGTGGGTCCCACCGGTACGGGAAAGAGCAGCCTTACCAGTCTGATAAGCCGCTTTTATGATATAGACCGGGGTGAAATACTCATCGACGGCTATAATATAAAAAATGTCACACAGGAATCGCTCAGACGTCAGATAGCCATCGTACCTCAGGACCCCTTCCTGTTTTCACGAACTATCGAAGAAAATATCAGGTTCGGAATGGCGGATGCCAGCCATGAAGAAGTGATTGCAGCCGCCAAAGCCGCCGGCGCCCATGAATTCATCATGCGTCTGGGGAGCGGGTACAGCACCCTGGTTGGGGAAAGAGGAGGCAGTCTCAGTTCCGGGCAGCGACAGCTTATCTGTCTGGCTCGCGCCATCCTGATTAATCCGGCCATATTGATACTGGATGAGGCGACCTCCAGCATTGACACCAATACCGAACGGATTATGCAGGCATCGCTGAAGCGAGTCTCTGAGGGACGCACCAGTGTTATCATTGCACACCGGCTCTCAACCATTACAAATGCCGACCGGATAATTGTCCTGGAGCAGGGGAAAATGGTAGAGAGCGGCTCTCACAGTGAACTCCTGGGGAAAAAGGGGCTCTATTACCAGATGTTCGAGACGCTGAGCGCTCCGGGATAAAGAAACCGGTTTCAGGACAATAGCGATAGGAAAAGTGGCCGGTATTTTCGCTCCTGGAAAATGCCCATCCTCTATGCCGGGAAGGGGAAAAAGCGGGTAAACAGGAAAAGCATGGCAGGGATGGTCAGGATTGAAAAAAGAAAGCTGGCCACTACAAGCTGGCTGGCTAAAGAGCGGTTACCGCCTGCACGTTCCGCAAAGATGGGGATAGCTGTCACCGGGGGTACCACCGCCTGTAAAAAAACCACCAGGGTCATGGGAAAATCCAGTCGAAGCCAGATTAATAAACCGAGGAAAACCGCAGGGAAAACCAGGTTTTTGACAACAATAAATTTGATTATGTCGGCCCAGAATATTTTCCGGGCGGTTTTTTCCTCCATAAAATCATAATATATGGTGCCGCCCAGTATCAGCATAAAGAGCGGTGAGGCCATGGCGCCCACCATCAAAAGAATCGTTTTTGCAAATTCAGGAACGTAGTCCCGGATGCCCATCAAAGCAATAAACATCCCGATAATAGTGGCCACCAGCACCGGATTTAGCAGTCTCTGCCAGTTGAGCTTCTCTCTTTGCGCTTTCTTGCCAAAAAATAAAGGGTATGTGCTGAACATTAGGGTAGGATGCAGAAGGCCGAAAAGAAAGAGCAGCGACAGATAGGGATTTTGAGGGCCAAACAGTCCGACAATGATAATTATCGGGAAAAAAAGGCCGTTTTGAAAGGCAAGGCTGATAGCGAACTCACCCCGGCGTTCTTTATTGACCAGGAATGATGCCCCCAGCGACAGGACTATCGCCACAACAGCAAAACCGGCCCAGAGCAAAGGCATTAGCCACCAAGTGGGATTATTCTCGGGAGAAAAATCAATGATTAAGCTGGAGAGGACCAGACAGGGAATTGCCACATCGATGGATAACGAAGACAGAAATCCCATGGTGGCAGACGGAACCTTCTTCCGGCCGATAATCAGGAAACCGATAACCCCAATGCCCAGTAAAGCCGCCACTGCTTGCAGAGTTACCAGCAAAATATCCATGTTTTTAGTATAGCAGAATCCTTGAAAGCGGGCACATCTATATCATTACATCTCACAACTTGCCGGTGGGAACCGATAGCCGCTCCCCAGCAGCGCGGCTATGGCGTTAAAGGTAATGGTAAAGATATCCATACCTGGCAGTATATAACAGAGTGACCGTTCATGGTTTTGGTTAAAGCCGAAAAAGGTTATAATTAAGAAAATAATGCAAAAGGATTAACGCATGCCTGACCTGGTTCCTTTAGAATGGAAAAACAACAAGCTCTTATTATTAGACCAGACTCGACTTCCTCGGGAAGAAATCTATCTCGAAATAACGGATTACCCGGAACTAACGGACGCCATAAAACGTCTGGCTGTCCGCGGTGCTCCGGCTATCGGAGTGGCAGCCGCTTACGGAGTGGCCCTGGGTGCCTTAAAAATCCAGGCTCAAGATAAGCCGGATTTCTTGAACAGGCTAAAAGAAGTCACCAAAACGCTGGCAGCAAGCCGCCCTACCGCCCGTAATCTCTTTTGGGCTATTGAGCGAATGCAGCGGGTCGCCGAAGCAGCTAAAGATATCGAAAGAACAAGACAGGCGCTGGTTGCTGAAGCCCGAAAAATCCAAGATCGGAAGAGCACACGTCTGAACTCCAGTCACCGCTCATTATCT
>CAZIQW010000047.1:0-10828 GCA_964541585.1 uncultured Dehalococcoidales bacterium
GGGCACTATCTTGCATTACAACGGCTCTTCATGGACTTCCCAGACCAGCGGTACCGCAAGTGACCTCCATTCTATCTGGGGTACCAGCAGTACCGGCATCTTCGCTACCGGAAAGTCCGGCACCATTTTGCACTATGACGGCTCTTCATGGACTGCCCAGGCCAGCGGTACGGCGCACAATCTTAATTGTATCTGGGGCACCGCAGATAATGACGTCTTTGCTGTGGGGAGTTCGGGCACTATCTTGCATTACAACGGCTCTTCATGGACTTCCCAGACCAGCGGTACCACCAGCAATCTTAATTGTGTCTGGGGTACCGGGAGCGGTGAAATCTTTGCTGCCGGGAACTCCGGTACCATCCTGCGTTACGACGGCTCCGTCTGGGGTCCTCTGACCAGTGGTACTTCAGCAGAACTTCGCGGCATCTGGGGGACTGACGGCAATAATGTAATTGCAGCAGGTGACTCCGGAACCATTATCTATTATGACGGCCTCAAATTTAGCCCGATGAACAGGAACACAAATGATAAGCTTCACTCTGTCTGGGGCTTATCCTCATCTGATATGTTTGCCGCGGGAGAGTCCGGTACTATCCTGCGGTATATTCCGCCCGTTATCTACTCAATCTCACGCGGTCAGGGTGATCAGGGTGAAACCCTGAATGTCCTTATCACCGGCGCGAATCTTGCCGGAGCCAGTGAAGTACGGTTCGGCGCAGGTATAGCAGTAAACAGCCTCACCATCATCAACTCAAATCAGATATCAGCCAACATCACCATCGTCTCCGGGGCCGGGTTAGGGCCCAGGGATGTATCGGTTGTCACTCCCGGCGGCAGCTTTACCTTGCCGGAAAGCTTCACCGTAAAACAGGCACTACCCGTAATTACCTCCATCAGTCCTGCTCAGGGAAACCAGGAGTCTACTTTCGATATCACCATTGACGGCATGTACCTTACCGGAGCCAGTGAACTGCGGTTTGGTACGGGCATCACTGTAAATCGATTCACTGTCCTCAGCTCAAACCAGATAGCTGCCGGTATCACCATTGCTGCCGCTGCTGATGTTGGAGCCAGGGACGTGACAGTTACCACGCCTGGAGGTAGCTTTTCACTGCCGGGCAGCTTCACGGTAAAACAAAAGCTGCCCACGATTCATTCTATCAGTCCCGATAACGGAAGCCAGGGTGCAACACGAAACATAACCATTACCGGCACAAACCTTGCCGGAGCCAGTGAGGTGCGGTTCGGTACGGGCATCACTACCAACAGCTTTTCTGTCTTCGATGCAAATCGGATAACTGTTAATATTACCATTGTTCCCGGCACCCAAACAGGAGCCAGGGACGTGACGGTTACCACGCCCGGAGGCAGTTTTTCCTTACCGGGCAGCTTCACGGTAACGCAGGGTCTGCCTGTTATCACATCAATCAGCCCGGATTACGGCATTCAGGGGACAGAACTCTCTGTCGTCATAAGCGGCAGTAACTTGAACGGAGCCACTTCGGTGAATTTTGGTGCCGGTGCGGCAGTAAAAGGCTTTGCCAATCTTAGCCCCACCCAGCTGCGTGCCGACATAGTAATCGATGAAGACGCCATAACCGGGTTTAGAGATGTCTCGGTTACCACACCCGGCGGCAGCTCAACATTGAGCAGTAGCTTTAACATCAGGGAAAAATCTACCGCCACCTTGTTCGTAGCCTTGCTCTGGGTAATAATTGCTGTCGTGGTATTGATTTTCATACTCATCCTCAGAATGCTCCGCAAAAAACGAGGGATTGAAAAATAACTCCTATACTCCATACCTTTCAGGGCTTCGCAACAGGCACATATCCCTCATCCAGTACCGTTTGCTGGGCTTCAGAGCCCGTGCAGTAATCAATGAAAGCTTTGACCGGGCCGGCAGGTTGGTCTCCGGTAATGAAAAGGAATGGCCTTACAATGGGATAAATCCCTTCAATCGCATTTTCCATTGTAGGAGCCACACCTTCAACTGATAGGGCTTTCACGCTATCATCCAGGTAGCCGAAAGAAACGAACCCGATTGAATCCGGGTCTCCCTTCACTACCTGCATCAGGGCCCCGGTCGAATTCTGCAGTATTGCCCTTCCGGTAATCCTGTCTTCTCCCATTACTATCTCTTCAAAGGCCCCCCGCGTACCTGAACCAGCTTCGCGAGCCGACACATGAATCGCTCTGTCAGAGCCGTTCACCTCTTTCCAGTTGGTTATCTTTCCAGAGAAGATATCCCTGATCTGTTCTTTAGTCAGGTTACTGATATTATTGGATGGATGTACTATTATGGCAATTCCGTCCTTACACAACAGATGCACCGTTACTTTCGGTTTCTCTGCCGCAGTTAATTCCCTGGAAGAAGCCCCTATATCGACCAAGCCATCAACCGCTGCCTTAATACCTACAGATGAACCCCCACCCTGTATGATAACCTTAACCCCCGGATTTTTCGCCATGAATCCTTCAGCCAATTTTTCGGCCAGAGGCTGTACGGAAGTGGAACCGGACTGGGTTATTGTACCGGAAAGTTCCGAAGTAGCCACCGGCAGGGCGTCGGCAGGATTTGCAGGTTGAGCTACCGGAACCGTAGCCTCCGATAACGAGGGGGATAGCTCCTTTCCCCCACAACCGGCCAGAAAGATACTGATGAATAGCAATCCTGTCAGAATTAATACAACCCTTTGCAGTCCCTTTTTGTTTACCCTGTTTTTCAAATTTTTCTCCTTAATCTATATATCATCTGTTATATACCGGACGGAATTCCCCCGGCGCCCGAATATTCCTGTCTTTATCAACATTAACAGATGAACTTTAAGACCGGCTTAAGAGCCTGTTAAGGGTTGGTTAAGGATTTGTTAAATCTTGTCTGTCCTGCAGCCAGAAGCGGCAGGTTAAAATGGAGATATAAACACTCATTTGGGTTTATCATATTGCTCTCTGACCTGTCCGTGGCAGTACGCTATCCATACAGGAGATTGAGTGCGCAGTAGAATCATATCCCGGGAATTTTCTTCGTTCCGGATATCTTCTTTATTTCCAGAGGTGCGGAACGAGACAATATGTACTATAATTAGCCTCAGTAGCTGTCAAAATCAGCATCGTCTTGAAGACAAAATATTTTCCTGTAAGCTTCCATCAGATTACCGGATGCTGTTTACGCAGTTGAAATACGACGTTTATCTAAACAAGGAAAAAAAGGAGGAAACAACAAATGGCGAATACTAATTTTGTTCCTGTTCCCAGTCTTGAGGACTACAAGAAGTATTTCGAGGAGCACCTGCACATGGAACGCGAAAACGGTATCCTCCTGGTACGCATGCACACTAAAGGCGGACCCGTAAAATGGTCATTTCAGATGCATCAGGCACTCGCCGAAGCCTGGACAGTAATCGGACATGACCCTGAAAACGAAGTAATGATACTGACTTCTACTGACCCTTACTGGATTGGAGAGTTCGACCATGAATCATTTCGAGAGGTGGAAGCCAGCCGCAATTCGGATTTGAAATATAATACGGGCTACCGTGATTGCACCAAGCTTGTCGAAAATTTTATCTGGGATATCGACATGCCAACCATCGCCGCTATCAATGGGCCGGGACTCCATACGGAATTCGCTATTCTGGCTGATATAACCCTGTGTACACCGGACTTCGTTCTCCGTGATGACCATTTCGGGATTTCCTTTGTTCCGGGTGACGGACAAACGCTGGTAGCCCAGCATCTTTTAGGGACCAAGCGGGCAGCCTACATGATGTACCTGGCAAAAGGGATTGATGCCCGGACTGCGATGGAATTGGGAGCAGTGAACGAGATACTGCCAAAGGAACAACTCATCCCGCGCGCCCGGGAGATTGCCGAGATTATTATGAAACAGCCGCGTGCTATACGCCGCCTGTCACATCAGCTCACCGTCCGCCCCTGGAAACGCATCATTATGGATGATTATCAGGTGCACACCGGCCATGAGTTTTACGGTACTGAATTGATGAAGACCGAGCACCTTTTTGATAATGCCAAGGACCGCTGGACCGACGCTGAGAAAAAGTCCGGTTAGCAGTAAAAATAGTGAAGAATTAGAACGCTGGAGGTTTGCCGGTTAATTTGCCGGCTTCCTCCAGCGATTTCATTAACTCTGCTTCGTTCCTGGGGTCTTCACCGCTGTAAAAATCCGGTGAGGGATAACCCAGCTCAATTTTTATAACTCCCGAATCCTCATGGCTTAACGGCTGTAGAATAATAACTCCGTCGAAAGAAACAGATGAAAACGGGGTCCAGAAAGCCCCCCAGTAGACCGGATAATGATTAATACAAACCGCAAAGGCCTTGCCGCTCACCGGGACCTGCAGGTTCCTGAGTTTTTCCAGGGCATTTTCGGTTAGCTTCATCTCATGAGTTTCTCTCGAGTAAGAAATAATATCGCCGGCAGAAATAACCGGTTCTTCAGCGAGCTCCAGATGACTGACTGCCGGCATCCCGGATACCGGCACATCCGGCTCGAGAAGGTATATGGCGAACCCTTCTCCTTCCGGTCTCTCCAGTCCCGGTTCAACCCGGGCAATCAGTATGGTGTCTGCCGGGGTTATCTGCCGGTCATACCCTCCGACGTGCCCGTATTCACCACCGTATTCAAATTTACCTGTGATTCTGACTTTTCCGTACCGTTCCACCGGCCCCATCATCTGCTGCTGGTTGAGAGCATTATAGGCTTCCCAGGATATTCCCCCCTCTACCCATAGCATTCTACCTTTTGGCGCCAGATGACTCGCCGCAAACCCTGAATACTCCAGACTCTCAGCCAAGACAATGGTCTCAAAGCCGTGGAAATAGAATCCTTCAATGGTTATATTTTTATTATGGTATCTAGCCGGATTAGTAAATAGCTGTTCGAAGTTAACCTCCTCAGTCTTGCTCTGATTACAGCCGCCCAGGGAACCGGTTGCAAGCACCAGACAGATTACTATCAGCACCCATAATCTCTTCATGTTATTACTCCACCATCACCTTTTTCACAGAGTTTGCTGAATCTCACTTATCTTACCTGCCGGAAAGCCTCTCTCCGAATACTCGAATAAGCATCCGGCCTGAAATCGGAGAACAATAGCCGGTTAGCATCCCATATTCATTCGTCCGGTTAATTACTTCCTCACTTATTATAACGATATCCGGGGGTTTCCGGTTATTATGAATTTAAAAAACTCCGGGATTATTCACCGGTATACGGTCCGTATCCTTCAAATTCATCCTGCCGTCGCTCAATTCATTCTTGCTATACTCCATCCAAAACTCTTATTATATCCACATTGGATTATAATTAATATTGGGTGGAGAAAAAGATTTGAAAATTTTGTTCGTCTATCCTCAATATCCGGAAACTTTCTGGAGTTTTAAATACGCCCTGAAATTTGTTTCCAAGAAAGCTTCCTTTCCTCCTCTTGGGGCTTTAACAGTGGCCGCCATGTTACCCGAACGCTGGGAAAAGAAGCTCGTCGACCTCAATATCAACGCTCTTACCGATGCCGATATCCAGTGGGCTGATTATGTCTTTGTCAGCGCCATGATAGTGCAGAAAGATTCCGCCAGGGAAGTCATCCGCCGCTGCAACACCTTGGGAACCCGGGTTGTTTGCGGCGGCCCTCTGTTTACCACCGCCTCAGATGAGTTCACCGGGGTAGACCATTTCATTCTTAACGAAGCTGAAATTACCCTTCCTCTTTTCCTGAAAGATTTGAACAGAGGTAAACCCCAAAAGGTATACTCTACAGATATTCATCCCGAAATTGCTGTGACCCCAAAACCCCTGTGGTCTCTTATCGATATGCGCCAATATTCCTCTATGAGTCTTCAATATTCCAGAGGCTGCCCCTTCAATTGTGAATTCTGTAATATCACCCTCCTCGATGGCCGGATACCCAGGACCAAGAGCCGTGAACAACTGCTGGCAGAACTGGACTCTTTGTATGATGCCGGTTGGCGGGGGGAGCTTTTCATTGTTGACGATAACTTTATCGGCAACAAGACCCGGCTGAAGAAGGAAATCCTGCCTGCGATGATTGAATGGATGAAGCAAAAACATCATCCGTTCAATCTGTCTGCCGAGGCATCGATTAACCTGGCCGATGATGAAGAATTAATGCGGCTGATGGTCGAAGCCGGATTCAGTAATGTCTTTATAGGCATCGAGACCCCGAATGAAGCCAGCCTTGCAGAATGTAATAAAACCCAGAATACCAGCAGGGATATGGTCGCTTCGGTGAGAAAAATCCAGAACTTCGGGATGGAGGTTATCGGCGGCTTTATTGTAGGCTTCGATAATGACCCCCCATCCATCTTTAAAAACCAGATTGATTTCATCCAGAAGAGCGCTGTGGTCACCGCTATGGTTGGAATCCTCAACGCCCCCCGGGGCACCCGTTTGTATCAGCGATTGCAACGGGAAAACCGTCTTTTGAAGGAGAGTTCAGGCGACAACATGGATTATTCACTTAGCTACATACCCAAAATGGACCCGCAAGCCCTGATTAAGGGGTACCGGGATATTCTTAACACAATTTATGCGCCTGAATACTATTACGCAAGGGTAAAGACTTTATTAGAGGAATACCGGCCCAAAACCAGTCTCAACAAATCTGATATCAAGTGGTGTTATGTCAAGGGACTGTTCAACTGCCTGTGGTTTATCGGAGTACGGGACAGAGGACGGAAATACTACTGGAGGCTCCTGGCCTCTACCGTGTTTACCCGGCCGAAATCATTCCCCTTGATGATGAGGCTGTCAGTGTACGGTTACCATTTCCGAAAGGTAATCCGGAGATATACCGAGGCTCCGGTTGAAACAGGGATTTAGCCTGGCTTAATTCGCCTGTACCACCTCATCCCGGCTGAGATAACGCTCATGTAAATTTTTTAAGCGACAGGCGGAAGCCCCTTTTCTCGCCTGACCGCATTTATGGTCTCCTTGATTCCCTGCTTCATATTCCACTCCAGACGAAATCCGAGTTCCTCTTCAATACGGGAGGTGTCATACTTGCAGGTCATAATCAGATGGCTCTGCGATTTTTCCAGGGATAGCAAAGAGATATCCGCCTCCGGGATTAGTTCCTTGACATACTCTACTATTTCTCCCACGCTGTGAATTACACCCCTGACGGAGAAAGACCGCGTCCGGGGTCTCACGGATTCCACCGCCAGCATCATCGCCCTGGCAGCATCATCGACATAAGTCCATCCCAGAACATTGTCTGCGGCAGCGGGGACCTTACCGGGAAGACCAAGGGCCGGATTAATTACCATCTGCTGGATTATGCGTGCCGTCCGCCCCCGGGACTGCCAGGCTCCGTAAACCAGTACCAGGCGAATGGCAGTGATATCCAGGTCGTACTTGTCCGCATAATAAGCCGCAAACTGCTCGTCCAGGGACTTGGTTCCCCCGTAAAGGTTCTGGGGGAAATGAGGAGCATCGTTCGGAATATATTCCTGGGAGTAGGCTTCCGGCGGACCGAATACAGAGCCTGAGCTTATCCATACCACCTTTTTCAGACCCAGTAATCTTGAGGCTTCAAAGACGGCAACCGTGCCTTCACAATTCACTTTTACTGCCAGAAGCGGATTGGCATTTACATCATGCAGAAGCAGTGCAGCTGCGTGAATAATCTTATCAACAGCATGCTGCCTGATGGTGCCGGTGAGGTGAGCAAAATTGGTTACGTCTCCCTGTACCACTGTGACGTTTTTCTCAATCTCCTGCTTACCCAGCAAACGTTCCAGGGACGCCCTGTCCGGGCACCAGTCATAGACAACCACCTTCTCCCCCTGGTGTACCAGGTCACGTACAACCCGGGAACCAATAAATCCGGTTCCTCCGGTTACCAGATATGTCATTTTTGCCTCCAGTCCGGTAATAATCGTGAATAATTTACCAGCCAACCAATTTTCATTAAATAATCATCCCTGACGGCAACCTGCCGTCAACAGCCAAATCCCGGCATTTCAGTTCTTTAAAGCCGTACCTCTGCCTCCTTCACTTTAACACTTTCCAGAAGGGTTTTCATTATGCGTATAAGAAATAATATTCTGGCCCGAAACCTGAAATGCAGAGTGTTTCCGGACTGGATTTAAGCTATAATTAATGCGAATAAAAATCCTGAATCATTGTAAAAATTAGCCGGTAACAGGGAGATGTCATGAAAGTCGATATTTATTATTGCACCATGTGAAACTACCAGCCTCAGGCTGCCCGTGTGGCGGAAGAATTACAAAAAAGTTTCAGTGCGGAAGTAAAGCTTGTCCCGGGTACCAATGGGATTTTTGATGTTGTGGCAGATGGACGGCGGGTATTCTCGAAATCAGAGACGCACCGTTTTCCTGACCCCGGAGAAATAACGAAACTACTTGATCAGTAAAGGCTGTTATTTCATTGTGTCCACCGAGGTTAAGCTCCACAACGGTACCCGGACACCGGAAAATCTTAAACCAGGACGCAGGCACAGGGTAGGCAGACAAAAAGAGTCTAGTCTTTAGGCTCTTTTTTCCCGGTAAAAGGCTGATACTTCATGAAGGCTGAGGTAAGAGATGCTACAGGCTGTTTCATTAAAGGACCAAACCGGGTAACCCGGGCCAAGAACGATAGCACCGGCGGTGCTGAATCCAGGATTATTGAATTGACAAAGATACTGATGCAGGCTGAAGCGATTATTACCGAGAACAGAGGTTCCGAGATAGCTCCCTGATTCAGACCGATAGTCGCCAGGATAAAAGCGAACTCCCCAATTTGTGCCAGAAGCAGGCCGGAAAGAATCGCAGTAGGAGCAGGATATCCAAAAACCCTGACGATAAAGGTCGAAACGGCTGCCTTACCGATAATCAGTGCCCCCAGAAGTCCCAGCAGAGGGAGGGGCAATTGCCATAATACCGCCGGATTGAACAGTGCCCCGATAGACACAAAAAACACAGCGGCAAAGATGTCCCGCAGCGGCATAATCCGTGACAAAGCCTCCGGGCGGCGGGGAGATTCAGCCAGTACCAGGCCGGCCAGGAATGCTCCGAGAGCGAAAGAGAGTCCGATAAAATGCATGGCCAGACCGCCGCCCAGGGCGAGAGTCAGCGTGGCCAGAAGAGTAATCTCCCCGGACCCAAAGCGTCCAAACCATTCGAGAAGCCGCGGCCACAGCAGCCTGCCCAGAACATAGGTGACGATGGCCAGGCCGAACACCTTTCCTATAGCCAGCAGGAAAGACGGAATTGTTGCGGTCTCTTCCCCGAGGAATACCAGCAGGAGAAGCAAAAGAGGCAGGGATGAGATATCCTGAACGATGCTGATACCGACCCCGATGCGTCCATGTGTAGAATCAGTTTCTCCGCGGTCATCCAGGACCCTGGCGATTACGGCGCTGCTGGATTGGGCCAGAATCGCTCCCAACAGAAAGCCTTGTGCCAGGCTCAAACCAAATAGAGGCATCAGCAGAAGCCCCAGCCCTATAGTCAAAATTATCTGGAATGCACCCCCCAGGGATATAATCCATCCCAGACCGCGGAACCTGGAAGGAGCCATGGTCGAACCCAGCACGAACAGAAGCAGTCCTACCCCGACTTCAGCCAGAAGCTGAAAACTTTCCAGCTGGGCCCGTGGTCCTGGAGTATAGGGGCCGATAATAACTCCAGCTATCAGATAACCTATCATGACCGGTTGTTTTAACCATAGAGCAAGCACACATCCGACCAGAGCAGCCCCAAGTATAAGGACCAGTTGAATTATAACAGTTATGTCAGTCAATGATATCCTCCGGGCTAATCCATGCTTCCAGCAAATCAACTCCAGCCCTGTAATCGGACATCGGTTTGTCTCCCGGCTTACTTCCCTTAAGCACGCAAAACAATCTTTGCTCCTGCAACCGGTTCAAACGGGCCGTCCGCAGCTGCTTTGATAATGAACCGGTATTACCTTCCGGCATTCGCCAGCGGAGTCAATCGGAACAGATATGGAACCCTGAAGAGACAGATAACCGGTTGATGGACATGGCAAATCCGACGAATGAAATTCGCAGTACTGATATTGTGAATTGAGTTCCTGTCCCTACCCTTTATCGCAATCATGCAAAAAGGGCTCGGTTCAACTGACGAGGAGATAAAGAGCACTTATAACCTCAGGTTGTTAATCTCACCTTAAGAAAATTATAACAATAAGGTGTATGCTTTACAATATTAACACCTGATCAACGCTCAATCGCATGCTTTATATCCCGAAACCGGTTTCATTCCCTCAATCACATATCTGCCAGCCACGGGTGTCACTGTCTGTCAGTCGCTGCAAAAGCTTTTGACGCTGCCACCAGCAATCAGTATAATTATATTCGTAAGTCTCAGAATTCTATCCTGAATAATTCCGGTTCTGTTTTTACGTTAGCTTCTGGGCTTTCCCCTTAGCCTCAAGGATGGGTGTCCGAGTGGTCTATGGTAGCGGTCTTGAAAACCGCCGTTCCGCAAGGAACCGTGGGTTCGAATCCCACCCCATCCGTTCCCGGCCTCAACAGCAGGTGAATATCCGCCCGGGCATCTGAAAATATTATTGCCCACCCACCGGTTCGCTACTAATGCCTTGCCGACTTGAATATCAGATAATTCCACTACAGGTTTTTTTCTAAGCCGTACTTGACAACTAAGATGGCATTGGTTATTATTTCAAACATACCTAGAGCCTCTAGGTACTTAGAGAATCTAGGTACTGAAATGATGGCCAGGGCAGCATATGTTAGTTTTATTTTAAAAAGGAGGAGCAAAATTATGAGATGGCTGGCGCTCGCCATAACCTCTGTAGGAG
>CAZIQW010000048.1:0-10770 GCA_964541585.1 uncultured Dehalococcoidales bacterium
CGTGGTGCCACTGCCGGGAATAAGAATGTTTTCGGTGGTATCATGTTTACCTCGGTGCTTAACCGGCTGATACCCAATTTCTGGGAACAGGCGCCTGTTGAGCGCCATATTAAAGGCGCAAAAATATATCTTATCTCTCCTGATAATGCAGTTTCTATCGGGGTGGAAAGCGAAGAGCATAATAAGCCCCCGTATAATAATAGTTTCACGGTTTCCCGGGCCAGATTCGATCAATGGTATGCTACCAAAGCAGAGGAGGCCGGTGCGTTATTGTTAACCAATACCGTGGTGGACGACCTGCTGTGGTACCGGGGAAAGGTTATCGGGGTAAGAGCCAGGGGCGAGGATGGTGAGCTTTATGCCAATGCGGTGATAGTAGCCGACGGTGTAAATTCGATTTTGGCTGAGAAAGCCGGGCTCAGAAAACCTTATGCACCCAAACAGGTATCTCTTGGCATCAAAGAGATTATTGAGCTGCCCCGTTCCGTCATTGAGGAGAGGTTTAACCTCAGCGGCGATGAAGGCACAGAGCTGAAATATATCGCCGGAGATGCTACCCAGGGCATTTGGGGTGGAGGTAATATCTATACAAACCTGGAGAGTCTTTCTCTGGTTACCTGGGTGGCTCTGGACCCGTTAATGAAAAGTAATATTAAAGTCACGGATATGTTTGAGCGGTTCAAAGCACATCCTTTTGTAAGAAACTATATCAAAGGCGGCAATGTAGTCGAATACCAGGCCCACCTGGCCCCAGACGGCGGTTACGATTATACACCCAAATATTTTACTAACGGATTAATGATAGCCGGGGATGCTGCCCGCTTCCTGAATGCTTCCATCCACTACGAGGGGACCAACTTTGCGATGGCTTCCGGGGAGGCCGCTGCCCTGGCGTTTCTGGAAGCTAAAAAGAATAATGACTTCTCAGAGAAATCTCTTTCCTATTATCAGAAACTCCTGAATAACAGCTTCGTTATGAAAGATTTGAAGCGGTACCGCAAGATGAATGTTTTCGCAGAGAAAAACCCGGAATTTTTTGGGCCTTTCTTTGATGTTGTAACCCAGGCGGCAGTTGATTATTTTACGGTGAAAGAGGTGCCCAAGAGGACTCAGGACTGGCAGATGATAAAAGACTTTATCAAGAATCAAAAGAAGGTCTTCAAGGGGAGATTCCCTCTGCTTAGCTTTTTATGGAAGTCTTTGAAGGGGGCGATATCATTCGTATGAAGATAGACGATAAGCTGGCGCTGAATTTATTCCATGTAGATGAAAAGCCGCATATTACCGTAAATCAGGAGATATGCCGGAAATGTCCTCATAAAGTCTGTACCCGTATCTGCCCGGTGGAAAATTACACACTGGAGGGAGACGAGGTGATTTTTGCCTGGGAAGGGTGCCTTGAATGCGGTACCTGCAAAATTGCCTGCGATCAGGGTGCCATTACCTGGGA
Source organism: uncultured Dehalococcoidales bacterium (assembly GCA_964541585.1). Classification (GTDB taxonomy): domain Bacteria; phylum Chloroflexota; class Dehalococcoidia; order Dehalococcoidales; family UBA3254; genus CAZIQW01. The sequence continues at coordinate 1,451 of CAZIQW010000048.1, forward strand.
CTATCCAGCCGGAGGCTTCGGTATACTCTACCGGTTAGGATAGAAGGAATTCAGCTTATGAACCTGCCAAAATTTATCAGAGCCGATTTCGGCTCTGATTTGCCTATCCGGGACGAATACAATTATAAAGAGAGACTCTTTGGTTTCCTTACGCTGGTTCGTCCTATTTTTTTGTTTATGACTCCTGTCAACGCCGCCAGCGCAGCAGTCCTGAGTATCCGGGGTTTTCCATCCTGGGACTTGATTCTGGCGGGGTTATTTACTGCTGCTTTCGCTGCTGCCGGCGTCAATATTTTTAACCGTTACGCAGATACGGCCCGGGATAAGATTATCTGGCCCTGGAGGGCCATACCCAGCGGTCGGGTTAAAGCATACCAGGCCCTGGTTTTAACTATTCTGTTTTATGCGCTTTCTCTGGTACTTTGCTGGATTTTCTTTAATCCGGTCAGTTTTTATATACTTTTAGCGGCAATCGTCCTGGGCTCATTATACTCTTCTCATCTGCGCGAAAACGTAGGCTATCTATCCTTACCCCCTATAGAAGGTTTGATATTCTTATGCGGCTGGGCTTGTTTTTCACCGGAAACCGTCTTTACTTCCGTACTTCCCTGGTATCTTTATGCTCTTGGCCTGGTATGGCAAACAGCCCACATTATGGCTCATTATATTCTGCACATCCGTTATGATGACAGGGGAAACCCGATTATCCGGACACCAGCTTTGTTCTCCAGACCGTCGACTCAAACCGCGTCCCGTATAGTGATGGGATTCGCGGTCCTGCTCCTAGTTATGAGCGTATTGCTTCCTTTGTTGACGCCGCTGAGCTATTTGTACATAGTGCCGGTGGCTGCCTGGGGATTGTATACCATATTCCAGTGCAGAGAATTTATCAAAGCATCTCAGGATAAAGAGAGATTGCACCAGGCCTGGAGTTCACTTTCCCTGTTCAGGATGATTATCTCAGTCGCTATTCTTCTCAGTATAGCCGTTTATCAATAATAGAAAGGTAAATGTATCCACAATCGGATAATATTTGAGCTGATATGATTGGAGTTGAACGTCTTAACTTTGCCTATAAAAAGGGTTCGCCTATTTTCACCAATTTTGATTGGGCGATTACTCCCGGTGATAGATGGTCGATTATCGGTCCTTCGGGATGCGGAAAATCCACTCTTTTGTATCTTTTAGCCGGATTATATTTTCCACTCTCGGGAAAGATAAACCTGAACGGTTATCAGAAACCGGGCTGCCGTGTTTCCTCCGGTTTGATTCTGCAGGATTATGGACTGCTTCCCTGGGCGACTGCTCTGGATAATGTTTCGCTGGGTCTCAGGATTCAGGGACTGGATAAAAGGAAGGTTTTGGAGATTACACAAAAATGGCTGTCTGAGTTAGGAATTGACGGGGTCGCGAGTCACTATCCCGCGGAGCTTAGCGGCGGACAGCGCCAGCGGGTAGCCATTGCTCGCACTTTGTGTCTGGAGCCCCGGCTTTTATTGATGGATGAACCCTTCGCTTCGCTGGATGCTCTCACCCGGGAGGATATGCAGAATTTAATCCTGGATTTATGGAAAAGACTGTCTTCTACTATGGTACTGGTTACTCATAATATTGAGGAAGCGGTCTTCTGGGGCCAAAAAATCATGATATTAAATCATCCGCCGAATACTGCTCCTATCATCATGGAGAATCCGGAATCGGGGTCATTGAGTTACCGTCATGCAGCAGATTTTGTTTCGCGCTGCAAACAGTTAAGAGAGTTGGTAGAACAGAAGGGCTGGAACGGGAAAAGCAGTTATGCCGATAGTGAGGAAATAAAGCATGAGTAAAAAGTTGGTCGGACTCAGTGTGCTGACTATCACTATCGCTTGGGCTGTAGCGGCTGTGATTATTAATTCCTCCATATTGCCCACTCCCTGGAAGACAATCCATTCTTTTATTATTGACCTGCCGCAGGGTTTGGGATGGCATATTCTGGTAAGCGGCTGGCGTATCCTGGTGAGCATGGCGATAGCCACTGCAATCGGTGTCCCGCTGGGCCTGTGGCTGGGACAGAACCGGCGGTGGGATAGATTTGCCTACCCTTTTATTTATACTACCTATCCCATCCCTAAAATTGCTCTTCTCCCGGTCATCATTTTATTTTTGGGTATCGGGGACAGCAGCAAGATATTCCTCATCAGTCTGATTTTATTTTTCCAGGTACTGGTGATTGTTAGGGACGCCTCAAGAAATATACCTTCCGAGTATGTCCTTTCCCTGCGCTCACTGGGAGCCAATAAAGCTCAGATACTGAAATACGTTTATATGCCGGCTTGCTTACCGGCGGTATTGACCTCGCTGCGGCTGAACGTGGCCATCGCTATTGCCGTATTATACCTGGCGGAATCGTTCGCGACTAACTCAGGACTGGGTTATTACGTCATGGATACCTGGCAGCAGTTGGCTTACTCCCGCATGTATGCCGGTGTGCTGGCTATGAGCCTGATAGGGTCGCTGGCGTTTATTTCTCTGGCCTATCTGGAAGGCAGGCTCTGCCGCTGGACACAGGCGGGGAAACAAAAACAAATGGCTTGAGTCCATATAATCTGTTTTAATAATACGAGAACTGAAAGGAAGAAAAATGAACAGAAAAATTGGTATGGTTGTCTTATTGCTGCTAGCGGTCGTCCTGGTTTTTCCGGGTTGTTCCTCCGAACCTTCTGCACCTTCACCAACGGCTCCGTCCGTATCCCCTGTTCCAGGTGCGACCGAAGTCCCGGCGGAAAAAGTCACTTTGAAGATTGGTTCGCTTCCCCGGATATTCGACCTGATAGCTTATGCTGCCGAACGTGATGGGATATTCGAGAAACACAACCTGGATGTTGAAATCGTTTCTTTTCGCAGCACGGTGGAAATGAATAACGCCTTACTGGTCGGGGAACTGGACGGCAGTATACAGGGTACTTTTGAAGCCGTTAATTTAAATAAAGAGGGAGAGAATGCCAAACTGGTAGGTCATAATTTCATGCCCCGGATGTTTGAAGTAGTGGCTTCTCAAAGCAGTGGTATTACCAGCGCTGACCAATTAAAGGGAAAAGAAGTGGCTACCGGCACTGGTACTATTATGGAGTATGCCATGGATGAGCTGCTCAGGGCTCAGGGTATGGCAGGTAAGGATGTTAACTATGTGAACGTGCCTAATATAGCCCTGCGGGTGGAAATGCTTAATCAGGGAAAAGTACCGGTTGCGGTGCTGACCTCTCCCACATCCGATCTGGCGGTGATGAATGGTGCCAGGATTATTCTGGATGATGCGGAACAGCTTCTCGGAGGTCCGGGTCTCATCTTTTCAATCGGGGCGTTAAATAGTAAGTCTGATGGAATCGATAGATTTGTAAAAGCCTGGCAGGAGACGGTGGACCTGATCAATGCCAGTCCGCGAGAATACCATAGCCTGCTTATTGATGTCGCCAGAGTACCGGAGCAGGTGGCAAGCAGCCTGGCAGTACCGGTTTTTCCCAAATTGCGTTTGCCGGAAGAGGTAGAGCTAAAGTCCATAACAGACTGGATGATTGAAAAAGGTTTGATGATCGAGCCGGTACCCTACGATAGGGTTGTGGAGACTAAATATCTGGATTAGAGGTATTAAATGGTTGACAGGGTTCCATTAGATATAGAGCCTATCGCAGAAAAGGGCGCAGTGACCCAGTATGACAAAGGCGCCCGTCTGTTCATGATGCCTCAATACAAATATTTTGTCTGGAAGATACTCCGCAGGGGAATTAGAAGAGGCCGGGTGCTGGATATCGGTACCGGCACCGGGCGGCTGGCTATCGAGCTGGCGAAAGCTAGAAATTGTGAATTTGAGGTTGTTGCACTGGATATATCACCAGACATGCTGCAAAGGGCACGGGAGAATGCCGGGAAAGCCGGGGTGGAAGATAAGATTGAGTTCGTCCTAGCTACGGCTTCTTCCCTGCCTTTTCCGGCAAAGTCTTTCGACCTCGTAATGAGCTATGCTTCTTTGCACCACTGGTTTGAGCCAGTTAAAGTTTTGAAAGAGTCCCGCAGGGTTGCAAAGGATAACGGAAGTATAATTATCCGGGATAACCTGCGGGTTAACGGGAATCCGTTCTGGGATGCTTTCATCTGGGCCGTGACGCGTTTCATGAATAAACGTCACCGGGATAACTGGCCGAAAGCAATACTGGCGAGCTATACTATCCCTGAAATTAGAGCGATGGTCAAGAAGTCCAACTTGCAGGATTGCCGGGTTACCACTGATTTTATCAGGTTTGATTTCAGTATTGAGGTACCGCGGAATCCCCGGAAAATATAAGTTGGGTTAACGGACGTCATCCGGTGTTAGAATTGCTTGATGCTTATCTCTACCGCATCGTACCCAACGTCTATATATTCACTTTTATACTTGCCTGAGTTCCGGATGTAGTTCAGATAATCTTCCATCCGGCTGGCAAAGATTTTTACATTATCGGCAAAAACAATTCCGTTCTTTTTGAGTTTCGGTTCGATTAATTTGAGATATTCAAAATACTCGGTTTTTTCCGCATCTATGAAGGCCATATCAAATTCTTCTTTTATCAGGGGGATCAACTTGAGGGCGTTACCGGTGTGGATTTCTATTTTATCTGAAAGGTTAGCCTTCCTGATGTTCTCTACTGCCTGTCTGGCTGATTCTGGATTGATTTCTATAGTAATCAGGTGTCCTTCTGCGGGTAAATTCATGGATATCAGAATTGCCGAGTAGCCGACGAGTGTTCCAATTTCCAGCACTTTCTTTACCTGGGATTTTCTCACGGTATCCGCAAGATGTCCTCCTTTTACCGGCCCGATGATGGGCAGGAATCTCTTATGAGATTTGTCCTCAATCTCTTTTAACACGTCTTCAGGCCTGGATATGGTTTTTTCTATTGTCATCGTTATACTCCTGTAAAGAATCTCTTATTAATCATTCTAACAATTATTCGAAAAGCCAATGATTACGGGCAGGCATAACCTTGCCGTATGGGGCCTTCCATTACCGGTGAATTTAGCTTCACCTCACATTTGTCACATAACGAGGAATATGCTAAAATGTTCAAAGTCAACGATAGATACATATTGTACCCAAAAGCTGATATTTACAGGTAATAGGAAGCTATGGCGAAATTATGGCGGAAGCCTTTTGATGCGGATGAAAAAGCTACTAAACCAGGTAAGGTCGTAATAGACAAGGATAAATGTAAAGGGTGTAGTTATTGTACTGAATTTTGTCCTCGCGGTGCTCTCGTGATGAGCCAGGAAATCAACTCCAAAGGGTATACTTTGGCCGCAGTAGGTGATGAGAGTAAATGCCTGGGTTGCGGCCTTTGCGAGATAATCTGCCCCGAGTTTGCCATCCGTGTAAACAACAAAGAAGCTGTGATTAGTTAGCTTTTACAGGCTTACTGTAATAAGCTAACTCAAGTATCTAATAGCAACGTAAGGAACTTCCATGACTGAAAAGGGTGTGCTCTGCGGCGAATATTTTATGAATGGAGATTTGGCGTGTGCCGAGGGGGCCATAAGTGCCGGCTGCCGGTTTTTTGCCGGTTATCCGATTACTCCGGCCACTGAAGTCGCTGAGAGGATGGCCGCACGTTTACCTCAGGTAGGGGGTAGTTATATTCAGATGGAGGACGAGCTGGCCTCCATGAATGCCATACTGGGGGCTTCCTGGGCGGGGGTAAAAGCGATGACTTCTACTTCGGGGCCTGGTTTCAGTCTGATGATGGAAAACCTGGGTCTGGGAGTCATGCTGGAAACCCCTTGTGTTCTGGTAAATATCCAGCGTGCCGGGCCTTCTACCGGTCTGCCGACTATGGTAGCCCAGGGAGATATGATGCAGGCTCGCTGGGGCTCGCATGGCAGCTATGAGATAATTGCCGTTGTCCCCAGTTCCATCCAGGAGATGTTTGATTTAACTGTCCGGGCTTTTAATCTGTCCGAAAAATACCGTGTACCCGTACTGGTGATGTCGGATGAGGCAATCGGGCATATGAGTGAGAAGCTGGTTATACCGGAAATAGAACCCGGAAGCCTGGTAAGCCGCAAAAAGCCCAGGGTAAAACGTGATAAATATTGGCCCTATGTGGCGGACGATGATCTGGTCCCTCCGATGGCTATTGCCGGGGAAGGTTATCATTTCCATACCACCGGTTTGACACATGACGAGCGAGGTTATCCTGCTATGACCGTTGAGGCGCAGGAGAAGCTTGTTTGTCGCCTGGTGAATAAGATCCGTTTGAACCGCAAAGACATAATTCAATTGAGTGAATTTCAGGTTGAGGACGCAGATATTATAGTATGTGCCTACGGAATAACTGCCCGTATTTCCCGGCTGGCCATAGACTTAGCCAGAGAAAAAGGCATCAAAGCCGGTCTGGTACAGATGTTGACGGTCTGGCCTTTCGCAGAGGAGCGTATTCGTGAGCTGGCAAAGCAGGCCAGGGCTTTTATTGTTCCCGAAATTAATATGGGACAAATAGTAATGGAAGTGGAAAGGAACGCCAGGGGCGTGAAGACCGTATCCATTCCTCATGGGGGAGGTACGGTACATCAACCTGAAGTTATATTAGATGCAATCAGGGAGGCTGCGCGACGATGACAACCTCGACCGAAACCAGTATAGATAATATTGACCGGTTTTTACGGTTAGATAGAATGCCGCATATCTTCTGCTCCGGGTGTGGTGTAGGAACCATAATGGGGGCCTTTATCCGGGGTTTCCTGCGTGCAGGAATTGATCCGGATAGTATTGCATTTGTTTCAGGCATAGGATGCAGCGGCAGGGCGGCAGGCTATGTTAAATTGGATTCTTTTCATACTACTCATGGTCGTGCGATTCCTTTCGCTACCGGGTTAAAGCTGGCCAACCCGAAACTAAATGTGGTAGTTTTTTCCGGAGATGGAGATTTGGCTACTATCGGCGGCAATCACCTGATACATGCTGCCCGCCGGAATATTGATATAGTCTGTATTTGCGTTAATAATTTCAACTACGGCATGACCGGAGGTCAGATGGGGTGCACTACCCCATTTAACGCTCTGACCACCACTTCTCCTTACGGTAATTTTGAGATGCCGGTCAATCTGCCTTATCTGCTGGCTGCCGCCGGGGCTACCTACATTGCTCGTTGGACCCTGCTCCAGTTGCGAGAACTGGAAGTATCTATTGCTGAAGCAATAAACAAGCCCGGTTTTAGTTTTATTGAGACAGTCGCTCCCTGTCCAACGGTTTTCGGGAGGATGAATAAGAAACCTCGTGGACTGGACGAGATGTTAAATTATCGGCAAAAAACTGTTGTCCGCAATGGGGCAGATCCCAGGGATGTGGCTATTTCTATGGAGAGTCCGATTATCGTGGGAAAGTTCCTGGATATCTGCCATCCGACTTATGAAGATATTCGGCGGGGGATACTGGGTAAAGCACGTGAGACGGGAAGACTATAAAAGGCAAATTCCAAATAATATATTATGAATCTCAAATCATCATTGTTATCTTGACATTTATGATTTGAGATTTCTCTCCGGAGGACTATCTTGGGAAGAAGGGAATTAAGAATAGCAGGCTTTGGTGGGCAGGGAGTAGTGCTGGCCGGAAATATCGTCGGTCAGGCAGTGGCTGTTTATGATAAGCAGTACGCAGCTTTTACACAGAATTACGGTCCCGAGGCTCGCGGAGGTTCCTGTACTGCTGAAGTAGTGGCGGCAGAGGAACCCATAGGTTATCCTTACCTGACCCAGCCGCAAATAATTATTGCGCTTTCTCAGGATGCTTATAATAAATACGGTAAAAGCCTTCCTCCGGAAACTCAACTTATCATTGATCCCGATCTGGTCATACTCGATCCTGCAGAAAAACATACTTATCTCAGCATCCCGGCTAATCGCATGGCGCGTGAGATGGGAAGGGTTGTTGTAGCCAATATTGTTCTGCTGGGATTTTTGGCGTCCGTAAGTGATTATGTTTCCGTAGAAGCGCTCAGAAAATCGGTCCTGGCTTCCGTTCCCAAAGGGACAGGTGAATTTAACATGAAGGCTTTTGAGATGGGCTACAACTATGGGCTGGAACACGGTAAACGGAGCAGTGTGGCTAATGGCTAAAGGTATTTCTGTAATCGGTTCGGGTATTCGTGCAGCTCAGTGTGCCCTTACTCTGGCTGATATGGGTATAGATGTCGCTCTTATCACTCCTTCTCAGTCACTGCAGCTGGATGATGCTAATAATCCGGCCAAACCTTCTCATGAGCTGTTACATGTCTGGCCTTTATTACTGAGGGCAGCCAGCCATCCACGAATTAAAATCTACACCAATACGCGGGTTAAATCGGTTACCGGAACGCCTGGGGATTTTATTATTAAGGCTCTCAAAGCCCCCCGTTACGTTAAAGAAGATCTCTGTACCGGCTGTGGGAAATGTGAAGAGGAATGCTCGGTAAAAACGCAGATTCAAATCAACGGACATAAGATGAGTATTGGAGCGATCCATTCGCCCATTCTGGGTGCCAAGTCCGTTCCCTCTGCCTATTATATTGAAAAACAGGGTATCTCTCCGTGCCGTGCCGGTTGTCCTCTGGGCATAAATGTACAGGGTTTTATTGCTTTGCTGGGGAAAGGCAAGATAGACAAGGCCCTGGAGCTGATTAATGAGGTGGCTCCGATGGCGGGCATCCTTGGCCGTCTTTGCACTCATCCTTGCGAATCAAAATGTTCGCGCGGAGAGGTGGACAGCCCGGTCTTTATTCAGTCACTGCACCGCTACATTGCGGATAATTCTCCGGGGGGGATTGCTTATAAAAGGAAAGCCCCGGCCAGGTCCAGGAAAGAAAAAATCGCCATTATTGGTTCGGGTCCTGCCGGACTCGCCGCGGCCTGGGAACTGGCGAGAAGAGGTTATTCTCCCACTATCTTTGAATCTCATGCTGTGGTGGGCGGAATGCTGGCTACCGGTATCCCCCGGTACCGTTTGCCGAGGGAAATCCGTGAAAGAGAAGTCGAGGCTATTAAAGCTCTGGGTGTGGATATCAAAACCGGCGTGACTATAGGTGAGGATGTTACTTATGCGGATTTGCTTGACAGGGGTTATGAAGCCTTCTTTTTGGGCATCGGCGCCCAGCATAATAACAAGCTGAATATTCCCGGTGAAGACCTGAACGGCGTACTGGACTGCATTTCCCTGCTGTTTAGCTTGAATTTGAATATGGGTGCTTCGGTTGGCTCCAATGTGATAGTTATCGGCGGCGGTAACAGTGCCATAGACTCGGCTATCACCACAAAAAGAGTGAGTAAGGGAGGTG
>CAZIQW010000049.1:0-8451 GCA_964541585.1 uncultured Dehalococcoidales bacterium
CGCTCACCTGTTAGCCAAAGGGGAGAAAGAGCCGCGATGTGTGGAGAGCTGCCCGTCCGGTGCCCTGGTATTCGGAGACCTGGATGATACCGATAGTGAAGTATCCAGGCTGATGGCCAGCGGGCAGACCGAAGTAATGCATCCGGAATACGGGCTGAGTGAGAAGGTCCGCTATATCGGACTGCCGAAGAAGTTTGTGGCCGGGACGGTTATTTACGGTGACGTAGACGAATGCGCTGTCGGAATCACAGTGACTTTGAGTGCTGATGGCGAGACCCGGGAGGCCAGGACCAACGATTTTGGTGACTTTGAGTTTGAAAACCTGGCTGATAATATAGCTTATACGGTAAAGATTGAAGCCCCCGGATATCAGGATAAGAGTCTCAAAGCCAAAACTCTCAAGGATGTCTATCTGGGCGAAATTGTACTGAAAAAATAAAAAGAATAGACTGATTTTAACAGACGGTATGTCTCCTGAATGGAGACATACCGCCTGATTTCAAATAAAACAGTAATATTCTTTGAGGTTATAACGGGAAATCAAGGAGGAAAAGATGGCCGACAAGGAAAAAACAGTAGTGAAAGGCCTATCCGGAGCCGGTGTTACCGAAGACTCTAACTGCGTCCAGGTAGACTACAAAGACGGGAAAATTATCCGGATCAGACCTTTTCATTTTGATTGGAAATATAAACGTGAACCCTGGAAAATGGAAGCCAGGGGAAAAGAATTCATCGCCAGTATGAAATCGTTGATACCTCCATTTACCCTGGCTTATAAAAACCGGGTTTATTCTCCTAACCGTGTGATGTACCCTTTAAAGAGGGTAGATTGGGACCCCAACGGAGAAAGAAACCCGCAGAACCGGGGTAAGAGCAAGTATCAGAAAATTTCCTGGGATGAGGCTACCGATATCATCGCCAGTGAAATTAAGAGAATTATTAATACCTACGGGCCGACCGCCATACTCTCGCAGTCTGATGGACACGGAGAGACAAAAGTGGTTCATGCCGCGCACGGGTGTAATCGGAGGCTACTTTCTATGCTGGGCGGTTATACCTGGCAAACCCGTAATCCGGACAGCTGGGAAGGCTGGTACTGGGGGGCCAAACACGTCTGGGGCTGTGAATGTGTGGGTAAGCAGGCTTACCAGTCCAATATTGTCCCTGATATCGCCGAACATAGCGGAATGATACTCCATATAGGCTCCGACCCGGAGACTACACCCTGGGGTTGGGGAGGACAGACCGTCAGCCGGCTGCTGTACTGGTTCACTGAGCTGGGTATCAAGCAGATATTTATCTGTCCGGACTTGAACTACGGTGCAGCGGTGCATGCGGATAAATGGATACCGGTACTACCTAATACCGACGCCGCGGTGTACCTGGCTGTAGCCTATCAGTGGATATCACAGGGTACTTACGATAAAGAATATGTGAAGACTCATGTAGTGGGTTTTGACCAGTTTGCCGACTATGTAATGGGTAAGGAAGACGGAATTCCCAAAACTCCGAAATGGGCCGAGGGAAAGAGCACCGTACCGTCCCGGATTATCAAAGCCCTGGCCAAAGCCTGGGCTTCCACCCCTACCACCACTTCCCATGCTAACGGCGGTAATATGGCCCGAGCTCCCTTTGCTACGGAAAACATGAGGCTGGAAGTCTGTTTGCTGGGCATGCAGGGGCTGGGTAAACCGGGCGTTCATATGTTTACTACCATTGAATGGGGTCTTATGAGCAAGATGGACCCGCCCAAGTGGAGTTTTGGCAAGGCTATACCGGTCCCCCGGCATATTATGTATCCGGACCTGGTCCCGGCTAACCGGGGATTTGCTGTGGTGGGCAGCGATTTGCCCAAGCAAATTATATCCAAAGTCATGATGGTTGAAGCCCTTAACAACCCTCCTGTCGAATGGTGGGGCACTACGCTTTGCCGAATGCTGACCGAGGACCAGTTTGTGAAGTATAAATACCCGGCTGAGGGATGTTCTGAAGTGCATATGATATGGACGGATACCCCGGCTTTAATGACCTGCTGGAATGATCCCAACTATACGGCCAAAGGTTATCAGAATTCCAAGATAGAGTTCATGCTGGCACAGCATCCCTGGATAGAAAATGACTGTCTTTTTGCCGACATTATCCTGCCGGTGACGACCAAATTCGAAAATGAAGATATCGGTATCGACAACTTTACCGCTGAGTTCGGCACCCTTTTCCTGGACAGGAAATGCATTGAGCCCCGGGGCGAGTCCCGGAGTGACTATGAAGCTGTTTGTGCCATTGCCGAAAAGCTGGGTATGCTGGAGAAATATACCGACGGCAAGAGTGTGGATGAATGGATAAGATTTGGTTTCGATAAATGCGGTGTAGACAGTCTGATAAGCTGGGAGGAGTTTAAGGAAAAAGAACATTTCGTTATTCCGAATGATCCTGACTGGAAGAATAACGAAATCGGCTTGCGGGATTTCTACAATGACCCGGAGAAACACCCTCTTTCCACGCCAACAGGTAAACTTGAGTTTTATTCCGCCAGATTGGCAGAGAAATTCCCCGGAGATGATGAAAGACCGCCGGTACCGCACTGGGTTGAAGGAGGAACCGGGACTTCGCATGATGAGAGGCTTTCCGGTGAAAGGGCTAAGAAATATCCTTTCCTGTGCTTGTCCAACCATCCAAGGTGGAGGGTCCATTCCCAGCATGATGATATGCAGTGGCTGCGGGAAATCCGGACTAATAAAATCGTGGGGCCTGACGGCTATGCCTATCAGACCATGTGGATTCATCCTAAGGATGCCGAGAAAAAAGGTATCCGGGATGGGGATATAGTCAAGGCTTTCAACGAAAGAGGTACGACTCTGGTGGGAGCCTATGTTACCGAGAGAATCATGCCCGGTGTCATCTATGTAGACCATGGAGCGCGGTATGATCCGATAGTGGTTGGAGAACTGGACCGGGGAGGAGCGATTAATACACTTACCCCGCGTAAGAGAACTTCCAGGAACGCTACCGGTATGGTATCAGGCGGCTTTTTGCTGGATGTGGAGCGAGCCGATATCGATGAGCTGATGAAGCAGTATCCGGAGGCATTCAAAAAGCCCTATGATAAAGGTTCCGGCTTACGCTATGAGCGGATGATAGCCGACTGATTTCAGGATAACCAGAATTAAATCGCCCGTTGATATATTAAATACAACGGGCGATTTTTATATTGCCTGACCATTGTGTTCAGGTAGCTGCTTATTGGTTTCCCGTCCTGCTCAGTATAAATTTACATAACTCTACGCCTTTGTTGGCATCAGTAGCCCAGTAGTCCGCCCCGGTATAGCGAAAGATATCTTCATCAAGCTGGCTGCCGCCGATAATCACCGGCGTCCGGCATTTGCCCTGGTGCAGCAGACTGATTGTTTGCCGCATCGAGTCATAAGCGCTCGTAATCAGACCGGATAGTCCGATAACTCCAGGCTGAAATTCCTCCGCCTTACGCAAGAATTCCTCCGCAGGTACATCTACACCCAGATCATAAACCGTAAATTTATGACAGGTCAGCAGCATTTTCACGATGTTCTTGCCTAAATCATGGATATCCCCGGCAACCGTGCCCAATAAGACTTTACCTGATTCATCACCCGTTATCTGGCATTGCACTACCGGCTGGATTAATTCCATTACCTCGCAGAATATTTCGCCGCCCATAATCAGTCCGGATAAATAATACCGTTGCTGCATATAGTGCTCTCCGACCTGTCTCATGCCCTCCTGACAATCCGCGATAATGGAGGCTGTATCTTCCTTCGCCGCCAGTCGTTCTTTGACCAGTTCCAGTGATAACTCTTCATTCAATTCGGCAATGGCGGATATCAATTGAATCTGTTTGTTCATTCTGCCTTTCCTCTATCTGCCGTGTCATCATGCACGCCGACTATGGTAGTGAATTTTAAACGGTCTCCCGGGCAGATAAACCAGCCCCAGCTAACCGGTCTGTCTTCGAAATCGTAAAACAGGTGCTCCAGCCGGAATGCTGCGGTTTCAGCGTTTCCCTGCAGCAGGTTGGCTTCTTCCGGATCTAATACGGTTGCCTCTATGGAGAGGGTGCCGTGTTTGAGGGAGGAATTGCCCTTTCCTTCGAATAGTCCCCTCAGCGAGGTGACTTCCAGTTCCGATTCAACCAGGGGAAGTGTCGGATCGTATAAAAGGTATTCACGGTGGTACAGGACAGGCTTATCGTGCAAAGATATAAGACGGCGAATGAATAGAGTGCGCTGTCCTGCCTCAATAGCCATTGTTCGGGCGATGCGTTCGTCGGCCGGTCTGGTGCGGGCTTCCAGTATCCTGACTTTGGCCCCTTGCTCGTCCATGAAAAGCTGTTGCAGGGCGTCCAGATGAAAAGTTGCTGCCCAGAACTGCAGCGATTTAACGAAGGTGCCCCGGCCCTGCTCTGTCGTTACCATATCCTGTTCGGAGAGAATATTGATGGCGCGGCGTACTGTCATGGGACTAACCCCATGGTATTTACAAAGTTGGGACTCCGAGGGCAGGCGGTCTCCGGGTCTTAGCTCGCCCGAAGCGATCTGACCCTGCAGAATGCGTACCAGTTGTGAATAACTGGGTTCGTAAGAATTTCGATTGACTTTCTTTAACATCTAAGCCCTTGTCCTGAACCGGCGCCTTGACAACTTATATATATAACTATATAATATATCAACTATGTATTGCAATGATGAAAAAGGGTTATTGGAAGTTAAACCCGGTCATTCGAAGATACTCGCCTGCGCTACTGTTATCGAAGAGATGCTTCCTCTAATGCCTCCGGGCATGGCTTATGAGGTCCTGGACTTCGGTCTTCATGTCCGTCCTGATGAATTAAAACGTACTCTTCAGCAGGCTATCGACAAATCATCTCCGGATGCGAAATATATCATTTTGGGGTATGGCCTCTGTTCGCAGGCCGTAGTAGGATTAAAAGCAGAAGATTGTACCCTGGTAGTGCCCCGGGTTGATGACTGCATAGCCATATTTCTAGGTTCCGAGTCAGCTTACCGTCAGCAGCTTCACAATGTGCCCGGTACCTACTATTTGACCAAAGGCTGGATTAAAGCCGGTGACACCCCTTTTGATGAATACGATGCACTGGTCAAGAGGTTCGGTGAAGTAAAAGCCAGGTGTATTATAAATCAGCTTCTCAAGAATTATACCCGGCTGGCGTTAATTAACACCGGACAATATGAGCTGGATTATTATCGAAACCAGGCCCGTTCAATGGCGGAGCGGTTCAATCTATGTTTTGAGGAGATACAGGGGTCTGATGCCCTTGTCAGAAAGATGCTCTACGGTCCCTGGGACGATGAATTTGTGGTGGCGGCTCCCGGAAAGACTATTTCATTCCTGGATTTTAAGAAGGATGAAATTCTTTGCCAGGGAGGCGGTTGTGCTACGTAAATTATAAGGAGACGAGCTAATGTACACTAAGATTTCAAGTGCTACCAGAGAGGTCATCATTGGAGAAGACCTGCCTACGGTTCTTATTGGCGAGCGCATTAATCCTGCCGGTAAGAAGAAGCTGGCCGAATCCTTAAAAGCAGGAAACATGGACATCGTTCGTAAAGAGGCCCTGGAGCAGGTGCAGGCTGGTGCCGATATACTGGATGTGAATGTCACTGTGTTTGGCCTGGATGAGGCTCCTATTTTGCCTCAAGCAGTCCAGGCGGTAATGGAGGTTACCGATGCGCCTTTGTGTATAGATAGCGCCAATGCCGGTGCACTGGAAGCGGCTTTGAAGGTGTACAAGGGCAAACCTCTACTGAACTCAGTGAGCGGTGAAGAACGTTCCCTGGAAAGAGTCCTGCCCCTGGTTAAAGAATATGGTACGGCAGTAGTGGGTCTGACTCAGGATGACAATGGTATCCCGAAGGACGCGGCTACCCGTATCGCAATTGCGGAAAAAATCGTTAACCGTGCGGAGCAAATGGGGATACCCAGAGAAAATATTGTTATTGATTGCCTGGCGCTGGCTGTCGGTGCGGATCCGCGTTCAGCGGTAACGGCGCTGGAAACTATCAGCGCTATTAAAGCCAGGCTGGGTGTGAATATGACACTGGGAGCCAGTAATATTTCCTTCGGTATGCCGGACCGATATTTAATCAACTGCAGCTATCTTGCCATGACTATCGCAGCCGGGGTTACCTGTCCGGTGGTAGATGCTGCGAAAGTCCGCTCATCCATCCTGGCTACCGATTTATTGCTCTGTAAAGATAAGCGAGCGCGGCGGTATATTCAGGCTTTCCGTGACAGGCAGGCCCAAAATGAAGCAACCCGATAAATAGAAGGTTAATACAGTAAATCTTAAAGGAGAAATGAACGATGGCACAAGGTTTAGTTAAGGCGTTGTCTGATTTGCAGGAAGAAGAGGCACTGGCGATTACCCAGCAAAGACTGGATAGCAATGAGGACCCCAATGCAATACTGGCTGACGCAAGAGAAGGTATGTCAATTGTGGGCGACCGGTTTGCTCGTGGCGTATACTTCATTCCCGACCTGGTCTATTCCGGGGAAATATTAAGGCAGGTTACCGAGATGGTTAAGCCCCGCCTGGCGCAGGCTTCCAACGTGAACTACCTGGGAGAGATAGTGCTGGGTACTGTTGCCGGAGACATCCATGACATCGGTCTGAATATTGTAGAATTTATGCTGGACACCAATGGTTTCAAGGTCCATAATCTGGGCGTTGATGTACCGGCCGGTAAATTTGTCGATAAGATAAAAGAAACCAATTCTCCGATTGTAGCTTTGAGCGGCTTTCTTACCCTGGCCTTTGACTCCATGAAAGATACCATCAAAGCTATTGAAGCCGCCGGTTTTCGCGATAAGGTGAAAATAATGATTGGCGGCGGTCAGATAGATGAGCAGGTAAAGGCCTATACCGGAGCGGATGCTTACGGTAAGGATGCAATGGAGGCCGTGACGCTGGCCAAAAAGTGGATTGAAAAATAATGGTAATAACATGCAAAATCTGCCCCCTGAAGACAAGCTGAAAGACCGTTTTGATGCCTGGCTGGCTGCTGAAGGCGTCAAATTTGTTGATATTCAGGCAGAGCAAGCCTATCGCCGGCGGGTGCAGAGATTTGTCGATGTTATCCGCCTCAAAAAGCCGGATAGAGTGCCGGTGGTATTGAGAATGGGTGCTTTCCCGGCAAGGTACTCTGGAATCGACCTTCAGACAGCCATGTATGACCGTGATGCTGTTTCTATGGCGATAGAAAAATATGTCCTGGATTTTGCCCCGGATGCCGGTCCCGGAGGGTTTGGTCTCGGGCCTGGCAAAGCTCTGGAAATAATCGACTATAGACTATACAGGTGGCCCGGACACGGTGTTTCTGCCGATACCCCCTTTCAATATGTGGAATCGGAGAATATGAAAGAAGACGAATATGATGAGCTTATTCACGATCCTTCTTCGTTTATGACCCGGAAATACCTGGTGCGCGTCTGCGGCAAATTAGGGCCTTTCGGAAAATTACCTCCGGCTTTCGGCTCTTCGGAAATGATGACTCTGATGCACAGCTTGATTGCCTATGGAGACCCGGAGGTGCAGGAGGCTTACCAGTTTCTATTTCAAGCCGGAATCGAAGCTGCACGCTGGGCCAGGGCAGGAAATGAGTTAAATAACAAGATGAAGGCTTCCGGATTTCCCAACTTTGAGGGTGGGGTTACCATTGCTCCCTTTGACATCATCGGGGATACGCTCAGAGGTACCCTCGGAATCATGAAAGACATGTACCGGAGGCCGGGAGAAATACTCCGAGCGGTGGAGCAGATTACCCCGTTAATGATTGATATGGCAGTTTCCAGAGCCAGGATGGGCAACAGCCCGGTGGTATTTATCCCTTTACACAAGGGGGCTGACGGATTCATGTCGGATACACAGTTCAAAAAGTTTTACTGGCCGACTCTAAGAGCTGTTATACTGGGGCTGGTTGACCAAGGACTGATTCCTTATTTGTTTGCTGAGGGAGGATATAACTCCCGACTGGAAGCTATCAGGGATATACCACCCGGTAAAACTGTCTGGCTGTTTGACCGGACTGACATGGAGAAAGCGAAGACTGTCCTGGGAGATGTGGCCTGTATCATGGGAAACGTGCCCGGTTCGCTGATAATGACCGGTTCATCCGACGAGGTGGCGAATTATTGTAAAAACTTGATTGATGTGGCCGGCAAAGGCGGCGGATTTATACTGGCTCCCGGCGCGGTGATGGACAGCGCTAAACCCGAGAACCTTAAGGCCATAATTGAGACCGCCAGGACGTATGGAGTTTATTAAGACTTTAACTTGAAAGTCAATAAGCAGTTAACGAGCGACCGTTTTGCCTCTCCTTTTTGATATTACAAAGACTTGTATCTTCCTCCGAATAAATTTTCCCGAGCCGATAATAATAAATACGGCAAGGTGGTTAA
>CAZIQW010000049.1:8461-10596 GCA_964541585.1 uncultured Dehalococcoidales bacterium
CTTGCCGTATTTTAGCGTTGAAACCAAAAACCGAAAGGGAATAAAACTAATAGTTGACTTTATCCTTTCCCTTCAGGCCTATCATCTGCCGGGCTTCATCAGGTGTGGCCGGCACGATGCTCATCTCTTTAGCGATATTGACAATTCTTTCAACTTGCTCCGCGCTGCTGCGGGCCATTCTGCCGTAACCGGCAAAAAGGCTGTCTTCGAGGCCGACTCTGACGTGGCCTCCCAGGCAGAGAGTAGCGGCTCCGACAGAAATCTGATCTTTGCCGACCGCGGCTACTGACCAGGTGAAATCTCCGATGATTTCTCGGGTCCGGTCATAAACATATTGCAGTGTCGCAATATTGGCTGCCATTCCACTGAGAGCCCCCATTACAAACTGCAGATGGACCGGTGTGGTAATCCATTTGCGGTCAATCATATATTTAACAGCGTTAATCTGACCGGAATCCCAGATTTCTACCTCCGGTTTGGTGCCTGCTTCTTTGGCAGCCGCACTGTATTCGCGCATCATCTGATAGGTGTTCAGGAAGACGTTGTCTTCTCGGCGCATATGGTCGTGTTCCCACTCGTACTTGATCTTATCCTTGATCTTGTTATAAATGCCAACCGGGGGAATGCTGAGCGTACCGCAGTTCAGGGTAGCCATTTCCGGTTTGAAGATCTCAATAACCTTGCCTCTCTCTTCGGGAGTCCCGGCGCCGCCGGTAGTGATGTTGATGATTACCGGGCATCGCTTTTTGATATCCGTAACAATCTGGCGGAAAATCTCTGGGCTGGGTGTGCCTTCACCTGTCTCGGGTTTGCGAGCATGAATATGTACGATGGCGGCACCGGCTTCGTAAGCCATGACGGCATCGTTAGCAATCTGCTTCGGTGTTATCGGAAGATAATCCGACATCGTAGGAGTGGCCCCCTGTCCGGTGACAGCGGCGGTGATGATGACCTTCCGTAAAACTTTTTCTTCTGGTCTCAGTTTAACATCCACTATTGCTACCTTTTATCTGACCGTTGAACTGCCGATACATGTTAATAAACAGCAGTTTATTTTTTGCCGCCGGAACCTTCTTCAGTCGCACCCTGGTATCTGACCAGGCTGTTGAGTTCAGCTTTCTTCTCTTCCAGGAATTTCTCAGAAATCTCACCCAGGGCCTTAAGGACAGCCTTATGGTCCAGAGGTTTGATAGAAAGTATCTGACGAGCTTCTGCCGGGGTGGCTACCTCATTGCCAAAGGCCTTGACCGCATTAGCAGCGCGTTCTACCAGCATGACGTTGGTGGCCATGATCTTCTTGCCATCCTTGTCAACACCGTAGATGATGTTATCTTCCATACCTACGCGCAAATGGCCGCCGTTGGCCAGCGCTACGAACATGACGGGCATATGTCCCTTGCCGATGCCGAAAGCGGACCAGGTGCAGCCTTCGGGGACATCATTGATGAGATATTGCAAATCCTGAGGAGTAGCGTTCATGCCGCCCAGAACTCCCATGCATAGTTGGAAGTGCATCGGCATGGTCAAAAAGCCCTTGGGCTGATAGTACTGCTTGCAAGCCCGAAGCATGCCGGCATCGAAGATTTCGATCTCAGGCTTAATGCCTCTTTCCTTGAACAATTCACCGGAAGCTTTGAGAAAAGCGGGGCTGTTATGGAATACACCTGCATCTGCCCAGTTCATAGTACCGGCGTCGAAAGTAGCGATCTCGATACCGGGAACATATTTATGATGCAGCATGCGGTAAGCATTGCCGTAGGGGCTATCATCCTGTACGCGATTATCGCCGGAAGAAGTGCAGTTGATAATCACATCGCAATCTTCATGGGCGCGGAGCGCCTTAATGGTCCTGAAGAACTTGATGGGGTTCATAGTCCCGGCGCTATTCTCATCACGCATATGCAGATGGACAATAGACGCACCGGCCTTCCAGCATTTATAGGCATCTTCAGCGATCTGGTCCGGAGTCTCAGGAATTTTGTATCCTGCAGGGGTAATGGCTCCTGTAAGAGCTGCGGTAATTATAGTCTTTGCCATATTAATACTCTCCTATTATAATTTCTATACTAATTAACCGAGTTCGTTTCCGGAGATCGGAAGAGCACACGTCTGAACTCCAGTCACCGCTCATTATC
>CAZIQW010000050.1:0-10572 GCA_964541585.1 uncultured Dehalococcoidales bacterium
GGAGATGTAAAAGGTGCCCGCAAAA
Source organism: uncultured Dehalococcoidales bacterium (assembly GCA_964541585.1). Taxonomy (GTDB): domain Bacteria; phylum Chloroflexota; class Dehalococcoidia; order Dehalococcoidales; family UBA3254; genus CAZIQW01. Next base: position 26 of record CAZIQW010000050.1, read on the forward strand.
ACGGTTCTATCGTCATGTTTGATCAGGACCTCAAAGAAGCGGCACGCTGGAACTTTGTCAACGCCTGGCCGTCCAAAGTGTCCGGTCCGGCGCCCAAGGCAGACGGTAATGAAATTGGTATTGAAGAGTTGACCATTGTTCATGAATACATTACCCGTGTAAAATAGGAGGCTTAACAAATGGCTTTGCAAACTGAATTCGAGTTTACCCTGCCGCGAGGTTATGTGGATGGTGAGGGTAATCTTCACAGAAAAGGTGTCATGCGCATGGCTACTGCTATGGATGAAATAGTCCCTCTCCGTGACCCGCGCGTAAAGTCGAACCAGGCTTACCTGGCGGTAGTGTTATTATCTCGAGTCATAACCAAGCTGGGTAGCCTCCAGGATATTAATACGGGTGTGATAGAGAACCTGTTTTCGGCCGATTTCGCCTATCTGCAGGATTTTTATCGCCAAATAAATGAGAACGGTACAAGTATGTTCTCAATTAGCTGTCCCGAATGCAATAAGAAAGTTGAGGTGGATTTGGGACGCATGGGGGGGTTATAAGCTACCCCCTCGATCAATTGAACGAGGAGGTAGCTTATATCGCCTATTACTTCCACTGGCCCCTTAAGGATATCCTGGAGATGGAACACCAGGACCGCCGTGAGTGGGCCAGGAGGATAGGTGAGATAAATCAGAAAATGAACGAGGTTAGCTAAGTCGCAGGAGGATTCTCTATGGTGACCAGTAATACGCAAACTAATTTGACCGGCAGACGGACTGACCCTTTCCCTACTTTTAAGTTTCACGTTGAGGTAGGAAGTATTATCGAAGCTGCTTTTACTGAATGTTCCGGTTTAGAGATGAACACTGAGATGTTTGAGTACAGAGAAGGCGGCCTGAACGACTTCGTTCATAAGTTTCCGGGCAGGACTTCGGTGTCTAATGTGACGCTAAGAAAGGGTTTTGCTTTATCCAATGAGATTTTTAAGTGGTATAAAGAAATGGAAACCTGTCTGAGGCAGGGTAAAAAATTCGATTTCCGTTCGGTCACCATCACTCTTTATTCCACTTCGGAACAGGGGGTATTGATGAGATGGAACCTGGATAAAGCATTTCCGGTAAAATGGACTGGTCCTTCCTTTAAAACTGACGAAGGTGCTGTGGCGGTGGAGGCCCTGGAGTTTGCCCATCACGGCATCACAGTCCTGTAGGGAGATGGGGAATGGTTTCTAATAAAGATTTCTCGGATGAGAATAGAAAGAACATGCCGGTAAGCGGGGAGTTGAGCCCGTGGCTGCGGATGCGTATGAACAAACTGATTCAGCCATTGGCTCAACAACCATCTGCATACCGGCTTTTCCGGTTGTCCGAAATGCGGGACAATCGGCATCTGGGAGAAAGTAATCTCAGCCTGAGCAGGCAGGTGCTGGGACGCAGACAACTGGCTTTCCGCTGGTTGCAGCCTTTACTAGTGGACCGTTTTACTCATTTGTTGAACCGGAGCACTCCAGTTATCTCAACCGCCTGGCAGGATATGGACCTTTTTTCGGAGAGAAAGCAGATTACCCAAGAAGAGATGACGCAAATACCCGATGAAAACTTGAGCCGTTATTATTCTCCGAACGATAAAAGGGTCTCCAAATCTTATCATTCCCTGGCAGATTTCGAAGCCAGATTGGCTTCTCAAGGAAATGTCAGTCAGTCACGGCCTCATCCTGAATCTTACTCCTCAAAGGATGCCAGGGTTTCCAGCTTATATCGCTCTCTGGCAGATTTTGAAGCAGCTCTGGCTTCTCAGGGAACGGTTATCCCCTCACAAACCCGTCAGGATACCGGCCCTTCAAAGGATGCCAGGGTATCCAATCAATATCGTTCCCTGGCCGATTTTGAAGACAGATTAGCTTCTCAAGGAAATGTTAATTCCTCCCAGTTACAGTCCAATGCAAAGCAGGTGTCAAAAAAGGAAAATATCAGCAATGGTAATCCGCAAGTACGCAGGGTGCGCTCCAGCATTTCCGAGAACCGGGTAGAAGAATTGGAAGTCCCCGGCAGAATTGAAGATGCAACACAAAAAGAAAGGACAATCGAACGAAAGCCGGAAATCAAGCAAGAGCCGCATATTAATATACTGACAAAGCCTGAACCCGGGCTTTCAAGAGCTAATAAGGAAGAAACTGTATTTGACAGCGCGCAAAACGAAATAGCCGGTTCTGAAGAAGGACTGTCTTCAATTGAAGAGACCGAAGCAGAGAGGAAAATTGAAAGCCAGGTTCGGGAATATTCTCCCTCTGCCAGTCAAATCCATGCCCAACCGGATATTGAAAATCATCGGGCTGTGAAGGAAGTAATAATGCCGGCAGTGGAAGAGAATTCGTTGTCCCCGGCATCCAGCAGTGAATATTCCCGTCTGCCTGAAAAGAAAAACATTTTAGATCAGACGGTTCCGATAATCGGTTCTCAAAGCAACCGTGAGTCTATCATTGAACCCGCACCGGGCAATACCAAAACGAATAATATTCCGGTGCCCTCAAAATACCCGGAAGCCGGAAGCGGAATGACAAGTGAAACGCGAAAAACCCCTGTCCGGCGGGCAGTAAAAAAAACGGATAAACCGCTCACGATGAAACGCAGTACGGCATCCGCAAGAAATACCGAAAGAAGAGAAAAGAATAATTTGAAGGATGCCGCAATACATAATATTGAAAGCGGTTCAAAAATATCACTACGAAAGAAAGAAATTCACACTGAAAATCATCCGGGCCAGAATATCCGGGGAATAACGGGCACCGTTGAGCCAATTGGTAATATCTCACCAGAAGCTGGAGTATTTTCTGCCGTGGAGTCCACGAAAGTACCCAATCAGCTCAGGGATACTTCTCTCAAATCTGAGGTAAACCAGCGGCCAACAGGAAGTGATATTAAATCAGAGAATATGGGCAAACAGGAATTGGATAGCCAGACAACAACTGTTCAGGCTTCGATGCCGCTGGAAATACCGCCGCTAGTGGAATATCAGGCAGCGCAATCTTCAGTAGAGCAGAAGATAAATGCCGCTGGTTCTTCCGACAGATCCAGTGATGCGCCGCAATTGGCTCGCAGTATTGAGACCGTAAGCCCGGAAAAGAATAATTCTATTCATTTCAATCGCTCTTCTCCACGGTCTACGAATATTAATAATACTGTTCATTCTCCGGTGCAACCCGATGATAAAAAGTCATCTTCTCTGAGCCTGAACCGGAAAAGTGAAGAGAGTATTGTATACCCTTCTAACGTTTACGGCAGTTTGGAAACAGAAAAGAGAATTGAGAACGGACCATCTATTTCGAATGGCCCGGCTTTCGATAATAATGCCCGTCAACCGATTTCCAGGACTATATTTGGGTCAAATGAGAAGCCGGAACTTGTTCGCAGCCCTGAGACCGAGCATTCCACCGTTCAGAGGATAAACCGTTCGTCGAGTCCGGAGAGCATTGTTAAATCTGTAACAGGAAATAATCAACCCGGGGTGAGGGGAATACAACGTCCGGCAGATATTAAAGTTAGCTCGGGGAAAACATTGCCGTTATCTTTATCTAAACCAGGTCTGACCAGTCACGCTATTCCAATTCGGGAGACGCTTTCGGAGACTTCAGAAAACAGCATTAGCTTATCGTCCCAGCCGGAAGCCAGGCAAAAAAATATGAAGGTGGTTCATAATCCGGAAATAGACGCAGCAGAACCAGAGCCATCGAAGATGGATTCCATAGCGGCAGGACAGGACAATGAACCTCCGGTGTTCCCCGGCGACTTAATTGCGGCTCCTTCCATCCCGGTTAACCGAGTGCATCGTTTCCCGGTAATCGATACTCAGAGCAGTAATGAAAATTTTCTTCCCCTGAGCCTCAGGAAAGCCGTTGGGAAAAATCCTCCATCTCTCACGGGCGTTTACAGGCGGACAGTTAAAGGCCCTCAAGATATGCCTGAATCATTTGATTTAAACCAATCTGCCGCGACCGGGAACCATGCAGCACCGGTATCCGGTTACCCTGCCGGTGTTCAGCGGAGCGATAATGAATTCCGCTCCGGGAATGATGCTTACAAAATTCCTTCTCTGCCAGGATATGACCCGGGATTATACCAGAATATCCAGGCTGACGGAAACAGACGGTCCGGGTTATCCATGCAGAGGAATTTCAATCAGGTGGCTCCCTTGAACCGCTTTAACAGCGTTATGGGTGCCGGTATATCGCCGGGTTCAAATCGTAGAAATTCGGAAAGAAATTATTTTAGCGGACCTCTGCCAGTGAATATGCCCCTGGCCGCTCCAGCACGGCCGAAGGTCGACACCGGGGTTGAGTCCGGAGACAAAGTATTTAGAAGTACATCCGATTCCGGGGTACAGATGGCGAAAACGGATAGGGAACCTGTTTCCATGTCTCAAACAATGCTGCAAAGATCGTTATCTGGTAATGAAAATAGCAGTACTTCGTCTGTTCAGCCGCCCTCTTCTCCTGCGCTTGAGAATGGGAATGCCAGTGATAATGGCCCGGGCCTCAAAAAGCTGGCCCGTGAACTATATCCCCTTTTATATCCTTATATCAAGCGCATGATTATCGTGGATAGGGAGCGGTTGCCTTTATAGCGAATCGGGAGGATGAGAATCGTTGGAAAAAGCCAAAATAATAAACCTGGATACTAAAGAAGAGATAGAATGCCTGTTTAATCCGAGTGAGTACACCTTCGAAAAAAATAACACCTGGACACAAACAACGGTGAAGGGGGAAAATGTTCCCGACCTAGAATTTGGAGGAGGTTCTTCGGGAACTCTGACGATGCAGCTATTTCTGGATACCTCCATGACCGGGGGCGATGTGCGAAATACTACGAAAAAGGTCCGCAAGCTGATGGAGGTGGACGAATCGGCCAAGGATATGACTACGGTTAAAGGCCGTCCGCCGATGGTAGAGTTTCACTGGGGGAGAATCTGGACATTTAAAGCCGTTATTACCCGGTTGACGGAAAAATGCACCCTTTTCCGGGATGACGGTATTCCTGTCCGGGCGACGCTGGATATCACTTTTCTTCAGGCCAAAGACAGCGGCGCTTATCCGGCACAAAACCCGACTACCCGGGGTGTTACGGGATATAAACAATGGGTCGTAAGAGATGGAGATACCATTGATTCTATTGCATTTCAGGAGTATGGCGACAGCAACATGTGGCGCTATATTGCCGATACCAATGGTCTGAATAATCCGGCCCGGCTTCGTCCCGGACAAAGATTAGCGATAGCACCACCTCCATAAAGAGGAGATATTATGCCTGAAGAGAATGAACTTATTTCGCAAGTGGTTTTTAAGATTAACGGGACAGATGCGTCTGCGGAAATGATGCATGATCTCGGAGAACTGGTCGTAGATACCAGTATGTACCTTCCCGATATGTTCTCTATTCAACTGAACGACCCGGACCTGTCCTGGATGGACAATGCTCTGCTGGGTATAGGCAAAGAAGTGGAAATTTCCATAAAAACCGGAAATACCAGGAAGATTCTTACCAGTGCGGAAATAGTGGCTATTGAGCCGGAATTCGATGATACAATCGGTGTGGCTATCACTATCCGGGGTTATGATAAGAGCCACCGCCTTCACCGGGGAAAGAAGAACCGGGTATTCAAAGAAAAAACCGACAGCGATATAGTTAAAAATATTGCCAGTGAGCGCGGTTTAACAGTTAATATCGAAAGCACCAGTGTTAAATACGAGCATGTTTTTCAAGATAATCAAACTGATATGGAGTTTATCCAGGAGAGGGCTCAGCGCAACGGTTATCAGGCTTACGTGGAGAACAGTACGCTCTATTTTAAGAAAGCCTCAACCACCTCATCTTCGGGTGTAACCCTGGAATGGGGACAGAACTTAAAGCATTTTCGGTCTCGCTATAGCGCCGCCGGTCAGGTAAGTGAGGCGGAAGTCCATGGCTGGGATATTAAGAAGAAGGAAGCCGTCGTCGGCGTTAAGAAAACTCCTGAAGGTACACCTACGGTTGACAGCAAGACACATGGAGGTAAGCTGGCTGAAAGCGCTTTCGGTACCTCACCGGGCCTTTACAAATCTCAGGCTGTCGGCACGGTTGCCGAAGCTAACGCATTGGCGCAAGCCGATTTAAATGAGAACTGCCTGAATTTCTTTCAAGCCGAGGGTATTTGCGAAGGGGACCCGGACATCCGGGCAGGGAAACAGGTGACAATTAAGGGAATTGGCAATCGTTTTAGCGGGAAATATACGGTTACCCGGGCGATTCACCGGTATGATTTGGCCGGTTATGTTACCGAATTTGAAATTAGCGGGCATCAGGCCAATACCTTGCCCCAGCTATTAGCCGTCAGTGACAACCGTCCAGCCTACGGAGTGATAATCGGTATTGTGACTAACCTGGAAGACCCGGATAACCTGGGACGTGTCAGGGTTAAATTTCCTGCCATTAGCGATAATTTGGAAAGCGGCTGGGTTAGAGTAGCTTCTCCCATGGCAGGACCTGAAAGGGGTATGGAATTCTTGCCGGAAGTGAATGATGAGGTCCTGGTGGCCTTTGAGCATAATGATTTTAATAGCCCTTATATAATTGGCAGCCTCTGGAATGGTAAAGACAAACCTCCGGAGGGTAATAGCGCCATACTGCAAAACGGCAAGGTCAAAAAGCGTCTGATTAAATCCCGTACCGGTCATGTTATTACTTTGGATGATACGGACAATGGAGAAAATATATCTATTGTAGATAAAGCCGGTCAGAAAATATTTATTAATAGCTCCTCCGGGAAAGAAAAAATCGAAATTATCGATAAAGGTCAAAATAAAATAACTCTGGATGCTACGAATAAAAGCGTTTCAATAGAAAGCGCTATGGATATGACGATTAAAGCCAAAGGGAAGCTGCAAATAGAGGCTGCAACCGGAATCAATGTAAAATCCAGTACAACTTTAAACATGGAAGGTTCGACTGGTGTTGACATAAAGTCAAATGCGGCAACTAACATTAAAGGTACAACTACCAGTATCCAGGCGAATGCGCAGGCCGAATTGAAAGGCAATGCAATGGTAACTGTACAGGGTGGAATTGTAAAAATCAATTAACCGGTATCAGGAGGATAAGCATGGGGCAACCAGCAGCCAGAATGGGAGACATGACAGCACACGGAGGAGTAATCTCGGTGGGATTTCCTATGGTTTTAATAGGAGGCCAGCCGGCCGCCCGCGTGGGGGATATGCATACCTGTCCGATGGCTACTCCCGGGACCCCTCCCGTACCTCATGTAGGGGGACCGATTGCAATGGGCAGTCCCACTGTCATGATTGGCGGAATGCCGGCGGCAAGGGTAGGCGATACCGCTACCTGTGTCGGCCCTCCTGATAGCATTATTCCACCGGGATGTCCGACCGTTCTGATAGGCTGAATCGCGAGGGGGTAAAAAATCATGGAAACCGATACAAATCAAGATATGCTGGGTACCGGCTGGACATTTCCTTTACAGATAAACAGCCGGGGTGGAATCGCTATGTCGCGGGGTGAAAATGGAATCATCGATTCCATCAAGGTTATTCTGGGAACGGCCAGAGGAGAAAGGAGAATGCGGCCGAATTTCGGCTGCGATATCCATACCTTGATTTTTGCCCCTAACAATGCGTCTACCTGGGGACTGGCGGCTCACTATGTCGAAGAAGCCCTGGGGATGTGGGAACCCCGCATCGAGGTTCTGGAAGTTGACCCTTATCCGGACCCTGCGGATACGTCCCGCTTATTAATCAATATCAAATACAGGATAAAAGCGACCAATGATGCGCGGAATATCGTATATCCATTCTATTTAATGGGGAGGGTATGATGGCACTACCAACACCAAATCTGGATGACCGCAAGTTTCAGGATATCGTAAGTGAAGCAAGAAGCAAGATTCCTCTATACTGCCCCAAATGGACGGATTACAATCTCAGTGATCCGGGAATTACCCTGATTGAGCTATTTGCCTCAATGGTAGATATGCTTCTTTACCGGGTTAATAAAGTGCCCGAAAAGAATTATATTAAATTTATGGACCTTCTGGGTGTTCGTCTGGAGCCGCCCAGGCCCGCTAAAGTGGACCTTACATTCCGTCTTTCTGCCCCGCAAAGTCAGGCAATTTTAATTCCGAAAGGGACCGAAGCCGCCACGGCACGCACCGAAACGGATGAAGCTGTCTCCTTTACGACCGATGAAGATTTAAGTATTGCGGTTCCCAAACTGGCTTATGCTCTGACTACCATCGATAACACAAGTTTTACAGATTGCATGTTATCTTTTAAGAGCCAGAGCAAGCAGGTGAGTGTATTTAAACCGGTTCCTGAGGAAAACGATGCTATTTATTTTGGTTTTGAAAATAGTTTGAGTTCCCAAACATTGCTGCTGACCATAGACTCCAATATCGAAGGTATTGGAGTGGATCCCAAAGACCCGCCTCTCATCTGGGAATATTGGGACGGGATACAGGGAAAATGGCTGGCCTTAAAATTGGAAGCTGATACCACCGGCGGATTGAATACTTATGGCGATGTGATTTTATATGTTCCCGCCAGCGCGGCTTTTAATGAAGTTAATGGCCAGAAGGCATTCTGGATACGGTGCCGGGCGGTTAAACCGCGCCCTGACCAGCGCCCCTATTCCAGTTCGCCTAAAATGCAAAACATTACTGCTGACTGCATCGGCGGCACCGTACAGGCCAGTCATTGTTTAAGAACGGCTACCGAAATAATGGGACGCAGCAATGGCCGTCCCGGTCAGAAATTTTTCTTACGTAATATGCCGGTTTTACCCCGGGAGGACGGTGAAACTATCGAAGTTGAGCTGGAAAAAGAAGGCCAGTTTGAAAGATGGCAGGAAGTGCCGGACTTTTCCGAATCCCAGCCGGGTGACCGCCATTTTACTCTTGACAGCGTCTCCGGAGAAATCCAATTCGGGCCTTTGATACGCCAGCCTTCAGGAGAGGAGCGACAGTACGGGAAAATTCCCGCACTTAACCGGCAGATACGGTTTACCGAGTACCGCTGGGGTGGTGGCGTGATAGGCAACGTGGGCAGGGAAACCATCAATGTGTTGTTATCCTCTATACCTTATGTTGCTTCAGTAGTCAATTTTGCGGCGGCTACCGGAGGCACAGATGAGGAAACGCTGGAGGCAGCGATGGTGCGCGCTCCCCGGATTTTACGCAATCAGACCCGGGCAGTCACGGCGGATGATTTTGAGTGCCTGGCGATGCAGGCATCTCCGGAGGTGTCCAGGGCTAAATGCCTGGCTGCCGGAAATACCTCTGACGGCCAATCAATCCCTCCGGGCGTCGTCAGATTATTGCTGGTGCCCAGGGTAGATGACCTGGAAGGGCCGATACCCCGGGAACAGTTGAATCTGTTGAGCAGTGTACGGTCGGCAGTACAGGAATACCTGGACGAGAGGAGACTACTGGCGATGCGGGTGGAGATTGCAGCGCCTGAATATCAGACAGTCTCGGTGGAAGCCAGGATAAGGGTAAAGCCGATTTATGATTTTGATACAGTGATCTCAAATGTAAACGGAAATTGTACCAGTATATCAACCCGGTATACGGAGGTCCTAAAGGACAGGGCTGGCCTTTCGGCCGAGGTCTTTTCCCATCTGAGATTTCTTCTGCCATACAGAGCGTACCTGATGTGGACTATATAGAAGACGTTAAAGTCTATTTGATAGAAACGGAAACCGGGAAGAAGCAGATGGTGGAGGGCAAGATTAATATTCCGGCTAACGGCTTGATTTGTTCTGGAGAACATCATATCGAGGCGATTACTACTGAAGGGGATGAATAGTGAAATTCAAAATACCAAACACGAAATTCTAATCAAAATCAAATTACCCAAATACCCTGTTTGCAGGATAATAATCAAGGGGGAAGCTAATGGTTATATCGGTGAGAGAACATAAGAACTTAAATGAAGAGCCCAGCCGGCTTCTGGATTATCTGCCTCCTGTTTTTCGAGAAGATAAGATGATGGGACGCTTCCTGATGATATTTGACAGTATCATTACGCCTATCGAGAACACCGTGGATAATATGGCCCTGTACTTTGACCCGCGGATTACTCCTGAGCCCCTGCTGGCCTGGCTGGCATCCTGGGTGGATATTGCGATGGACCCCAGATGGCCTCTGGAGAGGCGGCGTGAACTGGTCAGTAATGCAGCGGAACTTTACCGCTGGCGCGGTACCAGGAGGGGCTTATCCGAATACCTCCGCATTTATACCGGAAAAAAACCGCAAATAATTGAATACATCCCGGGAATGATTCTCGATGAAAAAACAGAACTGGGCGTCAATACAGTATTGGGGAGTTCCGGTACGGGTCACCATTTCACCGTGGTTATCAGTGCAGAAGAGAACGAAAATGTAGACCGGAGGGTGGTAAAACAGATAATTGAGAGTCAGAAACCGGCCCATACGGACTATACTTTACAGATAGAAACAGCAAGTCATTAAGATCGGAAGAGCACACGTCTGAACTCCAGTCACCGCTCATTATCTCG
>CAZIQW010000051.1:0-10387 GCA_964541585.1 uncultured Dehalococcoidales bacterium
TAATGAGCGGTGACTGGAGTTCAGACGTGTGCTCTTCCGATCTGGAATTGACATTCCGCAAATGGTGTTCGAGAGACGGGCTGATGACCTTCTCGATTTCAATGTAATCAGGCTCACCGAAAAGTCTATCTGGCAGGCCATAGAAAATAGCGGTATTCCTTATCAGGATTGGGTGGCTTATAAGACCCCGGGAGAGATGACTTTGAATGTTCTTATCGAGCCTGATAGCCGGTATGAGATGAATGAATATGAAGCAACCCGGATGCTGCAGAATCATCTATTAAAGCCGGACAATGACCCCTTCGCCACATCACAGGCGCGTCAAGATGTAATGGATATGATTAAAGTTGACATAAAAGTCTCCTTGCTTCCCAGGGGAGCTTTCGCACATTATTCAGCCATAAAAAGGGCGGAAGGGGCGGATATAGCACACTTCAAACCGCCGCACATTAACCCGTCAAAAAAGGTGTTGTCACTGCTTCAGACTGTTCCCGAAGTGACTGCCGTGTCCGGGGTAAAAACATCTCCTGAGGAGACCCCCGTATCTGTCAGATAGTACTTTCATCCTGTAAATCTGAATTTTTGGTCATAGGGCTTGACAGTATAGAGATTTTGGGATAATAATTGGCTCTACATGAATATTTATGCTTTAATCCCTTTAGTAGCCACTATTGCCTATATACCTTTGCTGATTTCTACTGTCAGTGCTCGGCCCTGGCGTAGAGAGCATAAGCTCTTTTTGGCCTTTCTGGTCCCCGCGATACTCTGGAGCCTGACGGATTATGTTTACCGGGGAAATTTTTTCCTGAATTATAACTACACTCTAGTCACCGTCATTATTCTTTTATTTTTCTTCGTGGGGATACAACTGCATTGCTTTTTATCATCATATTATCCGCCCGGCAAAAGCCGCTGGCTCCCATTTGCTTATGGTATGTTAGGAGTAAATATCATCCTCGCCGCTCTGGGGTACATTCCTAATGGATTCGGCACCGCTCCCGGCCTGGATATTCCGGTACCGGAATACGGTTATTCCCTTATTTTGCTGGCAGGCCCTTTGTTAATTCTGGTGGCGAGAAACGCGCAGGTCTTGTTCCCCAGACTTATGAACCAGAAAGACCCGGTCGTGTATAACCAGACAGCTTGTTTGTTACTTTGTCTCGGTGTGATAACCGTATTTGTTCTGGCAGCTCTGTTTCCTTTTGGGAAACTTTTTCCTATCAGCCATCTGGGTAATGCTATTAATGCTATTATCCTGAGTTATGCGGTAGTGGGTCATAATCTTGTGGATATCCGCTTTGTTATCCGTCGGGGTTTTATCTGGTTGTGCATTGCGGTAATCGGTCTTACCAGCTTCTGGGTGCTGCTATTTATTTTCCATGAGGTGTTTAGAACTGAACTGACTCCCCTTTCATTCCTGACTTCATCGATTTCCAGCATAGTAGCAGTCATTATCATTTATCGGTTGCGGGATATCGTTTCCCGGTTTATGGGCAAGGCTTTTTACGGGCAAAGCTATTATTACCGTGAAAAACTCGTCGAGTTCGCGGATAAAATACACAATGTTTTCAGTTTGAAAGAGCAGGGGGGCGAGCTGCTTTCACTGGTGATTCAGGCAATAGGCTGTAGAAAAGCCGGGCTGCTGTTCCTGGATGCTGCCGGAGATTTTGACATCCAGCTCATGGAGCCTCCGGGTGAAGGTAATCCGCTATCCAGGTTAAAATTGCGCAAGGATAATCCTGTAGTGGCATTTTTAACGCGAGAAGACCGTCCTCTGACACGGGAGAACCTGGCTATTCTACCCGAATTCATGGGGTTGTGGCAGCAGGAAAAAGAGACTATAGAGGCTAATAAGATAGAGCTCTTTGTTCCGCTGATAAGCCGGGAGAGGTTAATCGGTATTCTGGTACTGGATAGGAAAAGAATAGGCCGGTACAATCTGGAAGACTTCAGCATGCTGGAAGATGTTACCAACCGGGTTGCCGTGAGTATGGAAAAAGAATACCTGAGGGAGCAGCTCAAGCAAAGAGAAGAAGAATTATCTGTAATCAACCGTTCCAATGCTGTCATTACCTCCAGCCTGGATATCCAGATGATATACGATAGCTTTATTAAGGAATTAAAGCGGGTGATTGACGTCGATTGGACGGCCATAGCTGTAATTGAAGACCAGGAAGTTTGTTTTATGGCTTTGTCTACGGAAGTGGGTTCGCCCTGGAATGTGGGCGAAAGAATCCCCCTGAAGGGTAGTGGGACTGAATGGGTATCAAATCACCAGAAGACCTTTGTTGATTCCGATCTGTCAGTAGAAACACACTTTTCAACTGCGAAATACCATTTGCAGCATTCGATTCGTTCCATTGCGTACCTGCCGTTAATTATCGCTGACCAGGTCATCGGGACTCTGGTTGTGGCCAGTCGTAAGCCTGATGCTTATAGTGCCAGGCACATAAAGCTGCTGGAACAACTGGCTTCGCAAATCGCCATGCCCATTGAAAATGCTCGTCTCTATGCCAGGACCGAACGGTTGGCACGGGTTGATAGTCTTACCGGCTTACTCAACCGCCGTTCCATGGACGAGATGCTTACCAGCGAAATCGGCCGTCACTCGCGTTACGGCGGTGTATTCTCTTTAATTATTCTGGACCTGGACTCATTTAAATCTCTTAACGATAGCTATGGACATCTTGCCGGTGACGAATTACTGCGGCAAATTGGATTAATAATGAAAACCACTATTCGCGAGGCTGACCAGGCTTTCCGCTACGGAGGAGATGAGTTCGCTGTCCTCTTGCCGCAAACATCTATGGAGGCGGCTCTGAAAGTTGCGGAAAGAATCCGCCAGCAGACTTTTGCGCGTATGGAGATAGGCTCCACACCCATCAGTATCAGTTTAGGCCTGGCATGCTGGCCGATAGATGGCGTCACCCCCGTTGATATTATGGCGGCGGCTGATAGAGCTCTTTATCAGGCTAAACGGAGCGGCGGAAATCGTAGTCATTGCTCATCAGTGGACCTGAAATCCATATGCAAGAGAACTACTGGTCCGCCAACCAGTCAGGACAGCGGAACCCTGAGCACTATTTTTGCCCTGGCGGCTACGGTGGATAGCAGGGGCCGCTTAACTCAGAATCATTCAAAACAGGTACACGATTATGCTGTGGCGATTGGTGAAGGAATGGGTATGAACCCTCTGGAAATCAATCGCCTGGGCACTTGTGCTTTGCTCCATGATATTGGTAAGATTGGCATAAGTGATGAAATACTTAACAAGCAAGAAAAGCTTACCGAACACGAGTGGGAGGTGATTAAGTCACATCCGGCGCTGGGAGCATCTATTGTGAGCCACTCCAGTCAACTGTCGCAATGTGTCTCGGCAATTCTGCACCATCATGAGAGGTATAATGGTGAAGGCTATCCGGATGGATTAAAAGGCGAAGCGATACCACTGGAATCGCGCATCCTGGCCGTTGCCGACGCCTTTGCTGCGATGACTTCAGCGAGGGTTTACTCTCATGTTTTGTCCTGCGAAGCGGCACTAGAGGAACTTAAGAGAGAGTCTGGTAAACAGTTTGACCCTAAAATGGTTGAGATATTTTTAATGGTAGTACAAAAAGTCTTTATATCTCCGGAACAGTCGAAAATCGGTGGTGAGAAAAATTAAACCGGTCCTTCGAATCGAGGACCAGTTTTGGAGGAAAATGATGGAATCGGAACAAATTCAGGTTTTCATTATCAGTCAGCAATCCCTGTTTCTTCATGGTATTCAATATTCCCTTTCTCAAATTCCCGATATAATCGTGGCCGGTACGTCTGGGATTAATGAAGAAGTGCTCAATATTGTAGATGAGACGCCTCCCGATGTAGCGCTTCTGGACATTGACGGCTCAGTGGAACCTGGTCTGACACTGGCTCGAAAAATTAAACAGCACGCGCCCAGTATTGCTATTGTGGTTCTGGCATCTAATCCCAGTGACGAACAACTCTTTGAAGCCCTGAAGGGGCAGGCGGCTTCCTATTTGAGCAAAGAGACCACGGCAGATAATCTTGTTGAGACTATCCACCGTGTCGCTCGGGGTGAACATCCCATTAATGAAAGCCTTACTTCACGTCCCAAGGTAGCTGAGCAGGTTTTGCTTCAATTCCAGGAGCTTTCCCGGCGTACTGAAGCAGAGGCTTTTATTTCACCGCTCACACCCCGCGAGATGGAAATCCTGAAATATATCGGTCAGGGTTTTTTGAACAAGCAGATAGCCATAGAACTGGGTATCAGTGAACAGACCATCAAGAATCATGTTACTTCTATTTTGCGCAAACTGAATGCCAATGCCCGGACTGAAGCGGTGGTACTGGCTTTAAGACAGGGCTTGATCACCATTAACTAGGTAATCAAAACGACTATTGTGAAAATCCGGATGGTTCATATTTTGCACCGGAGGATAGATTATGCTCTTTCCTCTGGTGCTTTGTTAAGTTTTTTCAATGATCAGCATAGTGTTTCTTAAAACAGGTTTGACATAGTTCTCCGGCTTCCTGTACCGGCATCAGGAATCGATACTGCAATGCGAACAACATCTGACAGCGACCTGAAAAGATGGTATCTTGCAGAATCGGATCCTCAGGGTCCTTGTGATAACTCGTAAGCCTGCCGGTGGTTCTCGGGAAATTGTATTTTAAGACGGTTTATGTTATATCTTTAGTATATAATTTAAATGTTGGCCGCTAGGGGTGCACCAGGCTGAGAGTCCTGAAAACCGAAAGGACAACCCTCGTGAACCTGAACTCGATAATTCGAGCGTAGGGAAGCGGATTTTGGATAACCAGGGTTAAGTGGCAGATGCACTACCCTGGTTATATTATTATAGGAGACAATAATGACTCAATTAGAAGCTGCCAGAACAGGTAAAATAACCCCGGAAATGAAACAGGTCGCTGAACGGGAAGGACTCGATGTCGAATTTATCCGGGATGGGATAGCCGGAGGGACTATCGTAATACCGGCTAATATCAATCACAGAAATCTTGTGCCCTGCGGCATCGGTAAGGGGCTGTCAACCAAGGTCAATGCCAACATCGGCACCTCTTCTGATTTTGGAGATATAAATACCGAGTTGCAGAAATTGGAGGTAGTGATAGAATCCAAAGCCGATGCTGTGATGGATTTGAGTACCGGTGGGGATATTCCCGCCATACGTCAGGCAATCATTTCCGCCTGTCCCTTGCCTCTGGGTACGGTACCCATATATCAGGCCGGTGTTACTACTGTGTCCCGGGTGGGTGCAATGGTTAGAATGACTGCTGACGATTTGTTCTCTGCCATTGAGGACCATGCCAGGAACGGAGTGGACTTTATTACAGTGCATTGCGGAGTTACCCGTGCCGCCATCTCCCGATTAAAACAGCAGAAAAGAGTGGCGGATGTGGTATCCCGTGGCGGCGCTTTCTTAATCGGCTGGATAATTTTTAATGAGCAGGAAAACCCGTTATATGAACAGTATGACCGCCTGTTAGAAATTGCCCGGGAGTATGATGTTACCCTGAGCCTGGGTGACGGTATGCGGCCTGGCTGTCTGGCAGATGCCACGGATAGAGCGCAGATAGAAGAACTACTGATTCTGGGAGAACTGGTCCAAAGAGCGCAGGATGCCGGAGTTCAGGTAATGGTTGAAGGACCGGGACATGTGCCGTTAAATCAGATTGAAACCAATATCCGTTTACAGAAATCGGTATGCAAAGAGGCTCCGTTTTATGTGCTGGGGCCGCTGGTAACGGATGTGGCAGCCGGCTATGACCATATTACCGGGGCTATCGGGGGCGCTATTGCTGCATCGGCCGGGGCTGATTTCTTATGCTACGTTACCCCTGCGGAACATCTTTCTCTGCCTGACCCGGAGGATGTTAAGCATGGCATTATGGCCTCCCGAATTGCGGCGCATGCTGCAGATATCGTGAAGGGCGTTAAGGGAGCCAGGGAATGGGATTTGAAAATGTCTGTAGCTCGAAAAAGATTGGACTGGGAAGAACAGGCGAAGCTTTCTATAGACCCGGAAAATTCCCGGCGGGTACATGCAAAGCATGCTACCGGAGGCAAGGCTTGCAGTATGTGCGGCGGATTCTGTGCCATGGCGCTGGTGGAGCAATACCTGGGGGTCTCAGCACCCCGGTGTTAAGATAATGACTATTGGCTTGAGAAATGTCCTTGAATAACCAGTGACCGGAGAGATAAAACTCTAAATTCAAAATTCTAACGTGCTGGTTACCTCTTTAATTTTTTGAGCCTTAGAGTTTTGATAATTTGAATTTGTTTCGTATTTAGAATTTAGAGATTAGAGATTCGGATTTCCCCGGTTATTATTTTGTCATATAATCGTTTTTACCGGAGTGATAATGCTGGATATAGTGGTGGTCGGCGGCGGGCCTGTTGGCAGCCGGGTAGCCTGGAAGATGGCTGGCCTGGGATACCGGGTCGCTGTACTTGAAAAAAGAGCCGGGACAGGTGAGAAACTGAGCTGTACCGGCATAATCAGCCGGGAATGTGTTACCGGATTTTCCATCCCCCAAGAAGTGATTCTCAGAGAGGTTAAGAGTGCCAGACTGTTTTCTCCATCAGGAAAGCAGGTTCGGATTTACCGGCCGGAAGCCCAGGCTTATATCGTTGACCGGCGTTCCTTTGATCGCAGCATGGCGAATAAGGCCGTATCGCGGGGTGCCGAATATCGGTTTAATTCCAGAGCAAATAATATCATCGTAAAAAACGATGGGGTTACGGTTGAGGCCGAGGAAAGGGGCAAAGTCAGGCTTTTTAGAGCGAAAGCTGCGGTGCTGGCTACCGGATTCAATGCTCCTATCGTCAAGAGATTGGGTTTAGGGCAGACACCATACTGTGCGGCTGGCGCTCAAGTTGAGGTTGGCAGTTTCGGGTTAGATGAAGTAGAAATTTATTTTAACCGGAAACTGGCCCCCGGCTTTTTTGCCTGGACGGTACCTTCTGCAGAGGGGAGATGTTTGGTTGGCCTGATGTCCCGGCAGTCTCCCGGTCTTCGTCTCAGAAACTGGATTACCAGGCTGGAGGCTCAGGGAAGTATAGTGCCGGGCGAATACAAAATACGCTACGGAGGTATCCCCTTAAAGCCTCTGGGAAAGACTTATGGTGAGAGGCTGCTGGTGGTGGGAGATGCTGCAGGGCAGGTAAAACCGACTACCGGCGGCGGGATTTATTTTGGCATGCTTTGCGCCGATATCGCTGCCGGAAATCTGGATGAAGCATTGCAAGATAATGATTTGTCCTTAAAACGTTTATCTCAATATGAACGGGACTGGCGCAGGAAATTGGGCCGTGAACTGAAAGCAGAATATTTCGCCCGGCGGCTATTTCAGCATTTAAGCGACAAGCAGATTGATAGATTATTCACTTCCCTTAATTCAAACGGCATAGTGGAATCATTGCTTGAGAATGACAGCCTGTCTTTTGACTGGCACGGCAGTTCAATACTGAAGCTCCTGAGACTCAGTATCCTGTCTCAGGCGAGCCGGATGTTAAGACTACCTTTAGTCCTGGCCCGCCGGTGATTATTAAAACCTGGAATACAATGAATCGAGGAATACATGGAAATTGTCGACACTCACGCTCATCTGGATATGCCCCCCTTTGAAACAGACCGGGACGAAGTAATATCCAGAGCAAGACAAACAGGCGTCAATACTATTATTACTATTGGAATAGATTTGGAGTCCAGTCGTAAAGCTATAGCCCTGGCCGAGAAATATCCGGGAGTGCTAGCAACGGTGGGAGTTCACCCCCAGGATTCAATGGGAATAAAAAAAGAGGATATCGATAGGCTTGCCGGAATGGCCAGACACCCGCGGGTGGTGGCTGTTGGAGAAATCGGTTTGGATTTCTACCGCAATTGTTCGCCACGGGAAGTCCAGATACAGGTATTGCAGTGGCAACTGGAAATGGCGAAGGAAGTCGGTTTACCGGTTATTATTCATTGCCGCCAGGCCCAGGAAGAGATACTGCCGATTCTCTTTGACTGGTCGAACTCCGCTAATATTTCGGATGGTAGGCCGATAGGTGTAATACACTGCTTCAGCGGTAATTTGCGGACGGCGGAGCAATACATGGAAATGGGCTTTTACATTTCTATAGGGGCTTATATCGGTTATCCCTCCTCAACCCAGTTGCGGGATTCTGTCAGAAGTATTCCGGTTGAGAGACTGTTGATAGAGACCGATTGCCCGTTCCTGCCGCCCCAGAAGTACAGGGGAAAGCGGAATGAGCCGTCTTACACTCTGATGACGTTAGGTGTGCTAGCCGAGATAAAGCAGGTATCCTTAGAGGAAATTGCCAGGCAGACCACGGAGAACGCGAGGAAAGTTTTTAATCTGCGGTCGTTGTAACCGCCGAACAGGGCTGGAATCTTGAAATCGAAAATCAATGACAGTTTGGCTCAGATTTCAGTGTTTATGATTGGAAGACTGGTCCCCCCGACCGGGGGATGAGGCCAGCTGTCAGCAGCCCGGCTCCCCGGGGTGTCCGCAGCAAGTTGACCTGTTCCTGACTCTGATATAGATATTTCGGGTCAGGAGACGTAGTTTCCGGTGCAACGGCATCGGAACAGAGAGATTGGTGAAGTAATCCTTAAGCGGCATATATGAGCTCCCTGACGAATCCAAAATCAATCCTAAATGTATTATATAATAACTCGTGTCAGGCGGAAGAATGCCAACCATCACGATATTAAAACCGGACGGATTTTGAATGTAATATGACGTGTTGATAATAAAATTAAACAATAGTAGAATTAATTTTGATAAGAGTATCAGAGTTTTTAGATAGAGGTTTAATATAATATGGAAATCGGGACGTGGAAGGTCAAGACGGGTCTGGCTCAAATGCTGAAGGGGGGGGTAATAATGGATGTGGTTACCCCTGAACATGCCAAAATTGCCGAGGAATCCGGCGCCTGTGCTGTAATGGCGCTGGAGAGAGTCCCGGCGGATATACGGGCAGCAGGCGGTGTAGCCCGCATGGCAGATCTTTCTGTAGTAGAATCTATAATGAAGGTAGTTACAATACCGGTGATGGCCAAATGCCGCATCGGTCATTTTGTGGAAGCTCAAGCGCTGGAGGCCATCGGTGTTGATTTTATTGATGAGTCGGAAGTCCTGACGCCGGCAGATGAAAGCCATCACGTCTGGAAGCATGATTTTAAAGTGCCTTTCGTCTGCGGGTGTCGCGACCTGGGAGAAGCCCTGCGTCGGATCGGTGAGGGAGCTGCTATGATCCGGACCAAGGGTGAAGCTGGTACCGGGAATATAGTTGAAGCCGTGAGACATATGCGTACTGTGCAGGATGCTATTCGTAAATTAATCAATATGCCGCAGGAAGAGCTTATGGCCTTTGCCAAAGAGATTGGTGCGCCGCTTAACCTGGTACAGGAAGTGCACGATGCCGGGAAATTACCGGTGGTAAACTTTGCCGCCGGTGGAGTAGCTACTCCGGCTGATGCAGCCTTAATGATGCAACTGGGGGCAGAGGGAGTGTTTGTCGGTTCCGGTATATTCAAATCGACCGATCCCGAAGCCAGGGCAAAAGCCATTGTCAGGGCTACCACTCATTTTAAGGATGCCAAGGTTATTGCTGAAGTCTCCAAAGGTCTGGGTGAAGCTATGCCCGGCAAGGATATCAAACAGATTCCGGTTGAGGAACTGTTAGCTAAAAGAGGGTGGTAGGCTGCGGAGGTTATTTTGCAAAAGGTAATAACCGATGATCTGAATGCTTTGATCAACATACTGCCGGAACGTGTTTGTCAATCTCTATATCAACAACCTGATATCAGTGAATTAGTAGAAGTGGTAATGGACCTCGGACGTCCCACTGAAGCCCGGTTTTTCCACCGGGAGATGGTGATTGTGCCCCAAGATGTTACCGAACTGGATCTGGAATTTGTAGTTTCCCGCATCAGCAGTTTTGGTGAGGATAACCGTGCCGGTATTGAGAGGACGCTGCACCGTATTTCTGCTATTCGTAATCGCAAGGGGACTATTGTCGGCTTAACCTGCAGGGTAGGCCGGGCGGTTTACGGGACTATTAAGATTATCGAGGACCTGGTTGAATCCGGTAAAAGCGTTCTGTTAATGGGGCGTCCCGGCGTGGGTAAGACCACCATGCTCCGGGAAGTAGCTCGCGTCCTGGCGGATGAACTTCGCAAACGGGTAGTCATTGTGGATACATCTAATGAAATTGCCGGTGATGGGGATATCCCCCATCCGGGTATCGGACATGCCCGCAGAATGCAGGTACCGACTCCTTCATTACAGCATGCCGTCATGATTGAAGCAGTAGAAAATCATATGCCGCAGGTTATTGTTATCGATGAAATAG
>CAZIQW010000052.1:0-10287 GCA_964541585.1 uncultured Dehalococcoidales bacterium
AGTATCAGCTTATGCTTAAGGTCTATTAGCGCAATCACAATAAAGAGATAAGAATAGAAAGTTATAAAGACAAATTCTAAAGATAGTCCCTTGTACCAGAAAAGGAATGCCGTCAGGATGCCGCAGCCTATCTCTACCCAGAAGACCCGCAGGGGAATCCTGGTCCGGCAGTAGCGGCACCGGCCGCGTAAAATAATATAGCTGAAGATGGGAAATAAATCCGGAATTGAAAGCCTTCGGTTGCAGGCATCGCAATGAGAGGGAGGAGAAGATAGTGACTTCCCGTCCGGCAGACGGTCGGCGACTACATTAATAAAGCTACCAAAAGAAGCACCTAGCAAACCGAAAATGACAGTTAAATAAATCTCCATGTGCTCTAATTGTGCCGATTTTTTAGCATGAAGTCAATAGTTATCCTTAAACTTCAAACAACAACCTTCCGCACATCTTTTTAATCGAAAAGGCCTCTCTGAATCAGAGAGGCCTTTACTGGAGTTTCTGTAGTCAGGTCGGTTTAATCTTCAGCTTCCTTAAATCCGGGATCATCGAAGATTTCGTTATTACTTTCGTCGAATATTCCTTCCGACAATGTGCTGGCAACTCCTGCCGGTATTGCATCCTGACCCTCTTCACCTTCCTCCAGGGCAGGAACTGTTTCGATAACTGGATTATGAGCCGGGATAAGTTTACCGATGATAACATTTTCTTTCAGGCCGATAAGCTTGTCTATCTTTCCGTAGACCGCTGCTTCTGTAAGAACCCGCGTAGTCTCCTGGAAGGAGGCCGCAGCCAGCCAGCTATCGGTATTTAGCGATGCCCTGGTAATACCCAGCAATATCGGAAGCGCAGTCGCCGGCTCTCCGCCTTCAGCAAGAACTTTGGCATTCGAGTCCTCGTAATGGAATCGGTCTACCAGTTCTCCGGG
Organism: uncultured Dehalococcoidales bacterium; assembly: GCA_964541585.1. Taxonomy (GTDB): domain Bacteria; phylum Chloroflexota; class Dehalococcoidia; order Dehalococcoidales; family UBA3254; genus CAZIQW01. The sequence continues at coordinate 926 of CAZIQW010000052.1, forward strand.
CACCAGCTTGGTATCGCCTGAAGAGGTGATGCGAACTTGGGTCAGCATCTGCCGGGAAATAACCTCGATGTGTTTATCGTTAATATTAACACCCTGAGAGCGATAAACTTTCTGTACCTCTTCCACCAGGTATTGTTGAACGGCATTACGCCCCAGGATTCTCATCAAATCATGCGGGTTCAGAGAACCTTCGGTTAGCTGCATACCGGTTTCTATCCTGTCACCGTTCTTGACGCGCAGTTGAGCGGCAGCCGGTACAACATATTCACGCTCTTCCCTCTCCTCATACCTGATGAGAAGTTTTCCATCTCCCAGGATAACCTCACCACCCTTCTGGGCGACAATGGATGGGTTTGCCGGAACTGCTTCTTCAGTAGTTGCAGCTGCTTCCCCAACCTCCGGCACATGACTGGCAAGAATTGTCCCGCTCTCAATTGACTGCCCATTATCCACCATAAGCTGCCAGCCGGGCGGCAACGGGTATTCGTCCACCAGGATTTCGGAGTTGGATATCTTAATCCGCCGGCCTTCTTCATCCTGAGTGATCTCGACAATGCCATCGATCTCAGCAATTACAGCCTGAGCTTTGGGCGCCCTGGCTTCAAAAAGCTCTTCCACCCTCGGAAGACCGGTAGTAATATCCAGACCGATAATGCCGCCCGTATGGAATGTACGCAGCGTCAGCTGAGTACCCGGTTCACCGATACTCTGGGCGGCAATGATACCCACAGCGGTGTTAGTTCCCACCATAAGTCCCCGAGCCAGGTCTCTGCCATAACACATCCGGCACACGCCCCACCGTGATTGACAGCTCAGCGGAGAGCGCACATAGACCTTGTTAATACCCGCGGCAATAATTTCGGCGGCTTTCTTCTCATCAATCTCCTGGTTATGCTCGACAATAATCTCACCGGTCACAGGGTGAGCAATCGGTGCGGCAGCTAACCGGCCGACTATTCTCTTGGGTAAAGGCGGTAACAGTGTCTTCTCCGGAGAATCGGCTATCCAGATGCCTCCCGTAGTTTTACAGTCATCTTCTCGGGTAATAACATCCTGCGCCACATCAATCAAGCGCCTTGTCAGGTAACCGGAACCTGAAGTTCTCAGAGCGGTATCCGCCAGACCTTTGCGGGCGCCATGTGTCGATATGAAGTATTCCAGAACGCTAAGACCTTCCCGCAAGCTGGACTTGATGGGGAAGTCAATAATCCTGCCGGAAGGATTGGTCATCAGACCCCTCATACCGGCCATCTGCTTAATCTGGGAAATATTACCTTTGGCTCCCGAAGTGGACATCATGTAAATACCGCCATAGCGGTCCATGCTGTTGGTCAGGACACCGGTCAGCCTGTCGGCTATCTCGGTCCAAATCTCAACCACAGCACTGTAACGCTCGTCCTCGGTAATTAAACCCTGGCGAAACTGGTTCTCTATTATCGCGGTTCTGGCCTCTGCATCTTTAATCAATTCCGGCTTGGCTGCCGGCACTTCTATGTCATTAGCAGCAATAGTGATGCCGGAGGTGGTAGCATAGTGGAATCCCAGACGTTTGATATTGTCCAGTACAGCAGCGGTATCTTCATTGGTTAAAACCTTGTAGCAATCAGCCACAATTTGCTTCAAACCGGACTTATCAACAATCCTGTTGATGTAGCCTACTTCTCCGGGCAAGGCTTCATTAAATATAATCCGGCCGACGCTTGTCTTAATCCGTTGACCGCCCCGGGTCATGTCCCTGACTTCAATCTCAGCCCTCAGATCGACAACACCAAGCTCATAAGCTAAGCGTGCATCTTCAAAACTTGCAAAGACGTTTCCTTCCCCCTTACTTCCCTCTCTAATAGTGGTCAGGTAATAACAACCCAGCACCATATCCAGAGTAGGAGTCACCACGGGGTCTCCGGAACTGGGAAGAAGCATGTTGTGGATGCTCAGCATCAAATCTCGGGCTTCCTGGACGGCTTCTTTAGATAACGGCACATGAACAGCCATCTGATCACCGTCAAAGTCGGCGTTGAAGGCTGAACAGACCAGCGGATGTATCTGGATTGCGCTGCCGTCTATCAATACCGGCTCGAAAGCCTGGACGCTAAGACGGTGCAAAGTAGGTGCGCGGTTGAGCAGTACTGGTCTCTCTTTAATAACCTCTTCCAGAATATCGTAAACTTCCGGTCTGGCTCTTTCCACCAACCTTCGGGCGCTCTTGATGTTATGGGCCAGGTCCTTCTGTACCAGATAACGCATCACAAAGGGTTTAAATAGTTCCAGTGCCATCCGTCTGGGCAGCCCGCATTGATGCAGTTTCAGTTCCGGGCCAACCACGATAACCGAGCGGCCGCTGTAGTCTACACGTTTTCCCAGCAGGTTTTGACGGAAACGGCCTTGTTTTCCGCGCAGCATATCCGAAAGAGACTTCAGCTTATGGTTGCCGCTCACGGAAACTGCCCGGCCTCTTCTACCGTTATCAATCAGGGAATCCACGGCCTCCTGCAGCATACGCTTTTCGTTACGAATAATTATCTCCGGCGCTCCGATATCCATCAGGTGGTGCAGACGGTTGTTGCGGTTGATCACCCGGCGGTAAAGATCATTCAAGTCGCTTGTGGCAAATCTACCGCCGTCCAGCTGTACCATGGGACGCAGGTCGGGTGGCAGTACCGGTAAGACCGTCAAAATCATCCATTCAGGCTTATTCCCGCTGCGGCGGAAAGCCTCCACCACCTGCAGTTGTTTGCTGGCTTTTTTGCGTCGCTGCCCGGATGCAGAAAAAGTTTCCTGTATCAATTCATTGCGCATCTGGTCCAGAATGATGGACCTGGTAATCTTCAAAATGGCTTCAGCACCCATGCCGGCTTCGAAAATATCACCATGCTTCTGTTTTAATTCGTAATACTGGCCCTCTGCCAGTAATTCTTTGACATGCAGGTCCTTGAGTTGTTCCGTGCCGGCAGTGAGTTCTTCCTTCAGGGAGGCTTCTTCATCGGCCAGATTACCGCGGAGTTCATTAATTTCTTCAACAGTAGCCCCGTTGCTTTCCATTTCGATGATTTTTTCTTCAAGTGCTAGCTGTCTGTTGCTAATTTCTTGCGCCAGATCACCTTCCATCTTGTTAATCGCGGCTTGCCTGGCTTCTTCATTGATAGAGGTAATTATGTAATGAGAGAAGTACAGCACCCTGTCCAGACTGCGCGGCGAAAGGTCCAGCAGCAAGCCCAGCCGGCTGGGTACACCCTTGGCAAACCAGATATGGCTCACCGGACAGGCCAGTTCAATATGTCCCATGCGCTCACGGCGCACCTTGGCCCGGGCTACTTCCACACCGCATTTGTCGCAGATAATTCCCTTGTAACGGATTTTCTTATACTTTCCGCAGAAACATTCAAAATCTTTGGTGGGACCGAAGATTCTTTCACAGAATAGACCGTCTCTTTCCGGTTTTAAGGTACGATAATTGATAGTCTCCGGTTTAGTTACCTCTCCATATGACCAGCTTCTAATTTGCTCAGGCGAAGCCAGTGAGATGCGTACCGCATCAAAATCGTTAACTTCCAGCATTTTTCTCTTTTACCTCACAAGTTAAAATCTCAAACAAAAAATTACAAATTAAAAACAAATCTCAAGTATAAAAGTTCAATATCCTTAATCCGTTCACCCATTTTAATTTAATAATTTGAATATTGTTTTTATATTTGTGATTTGAGATTTATAATTTTACTCCTTCTCTTCCTCTGCTATTACTTCCACTAATTCCTCAGATTCTGAGGATTCTGATGTGTCCGGAGTTGTCTCATGCTCGGTGGTTAGTTCGGGGGGTTCTCCGGCCTCCTCTTCATTAATTACTTCAATGGCCAGACCCAGGCTTTGGAGTTCCTTGACCAGAACTTTGAAGGACTCCGGAACACCGGGCTGGATGATATCCTCATTCTTAACAATAGCCTCATAAGTCTTGGCTCGCCCTGTAACGTCATCGGATTTAATGGTTAATACCTCCTGGAGATTATGAGCTGCTCCATAGGCTTCCAATGTCCAGACTTCCATTTCACCAAAACGCTGACCGCCAAACTGGGCTTTACCGCCCAGTGGCTGCTGAGCAATCAATGAGTAAGGACCGGTTGAACGGGCATGAACCTTGTCTTCAACCAGATGGATAAGCTTCATCATGTAAATATTACCAATAGTTACCGGTTGGTCGAAGGTTTCTCCTGTGCGTCCGTCACGCAGAATTACTTTACCCGTTACAGGTGAAGGCAGGTTCTTTTCCGAGCTGACCTTCTTGGCCAGCTTTTCTAATTCAGGCAATTCCATCCCGTTGCTGGCTATACCAACCTCATCCAGCCACAGGCTAAGACAGACCTTTATGGCCTCAACCGGATTATCGTTGTCAAACACCTTCTCGGCGTCATAGCCCTGACTCTTGAGCCATTCACTGGCTTTTTCATAATCCAGTGCAGGTTGATTATTCTGAGGATCAAGTTGTACGGCTTTTGCCTTCTGCATTATCCAGGCACGGGCCAGTCCGCTCTCAATGTCATTGTCAGTAGCTCCATCAAAAACCGGTGTCAACATCTTTACTCCCAGCACCTGGGATACCCAGCCCAGATGGGTTTCCAGTATCTGGCCAATGTTCATGCGGGAAGGAACACCGATAGGATTGAGTACGATGTCTACCGGAGTCCCATCCGGCAGGAACGGCATATCTTCCTTGGGTGATATCAAGGCCACTACGCCTTTATTACCGTGACGCCCGGCAATCTTATCCCCCACGGAGACTTTTCTCTTCTGTGCAATCCAGACCTGGACCCACTGGTTAACTCCTGCCGGAATCTCATCCGAATTCTCGCGTGAAAAAACCTTAACATTAATCACCTTACCCCATTCACCGTGCGGTACACGCAGAGAGGTATCCTTGACTTCGCGGGCTTTCTCGCCAAAAATAGCTCGCAGGAGTTTCTCTTCAGCCGAAAGTTCGGTTTCACCCTTAGGGCTGATTTTACCCACCAGGATATCGCCCGGATTCACTTCAGCCCCGATACGGATAATACCATTCTCGTCCAGTTCACGCAGGCTTTCCTCGCCCACGTTGGGGATATCCCGGGTAATCTCCTCCGGCCCCAGTTTAGTATCTCTTGCTTCCACTTCATGTTTCTCAATATGGATGGAAGTAAATTTGTCCTGTTCTACCAAACGGCTGCTGATGACAATTGCGTCCTCATAGTTGTATCCTTCAAAGCAGGCAAAAGCACAGATAATATTGTGGCCCAGCGCCAGTTCTCCGCGTTCGATTGCCGAACTGTCGGCGATAATGCAGCCGGCTTCTATGCGGTCGCCTTTATTCACTATCGGCCTTTGAGTGATACAGGTACCCTGGTTAGTTCGCACAAATTTCATTAGATTATATACATCTTCTTTTCCGTCATCCCGGAGAATAACAACCCTGGAACCGGTGACTGACTGAACAGTCCCTGAATTATTTGCAAAGAGCAGCTGCCCGCTATGTCTGGCAGCTTCTGCTTCCATACCGGTCGCCACCAGGGGAGCTTCGGCTCTAACTAATGGCACAGCCTGACGCTGCATATTGGCGCCCATAAGTGCGCGGTTGGCGTCATCATGCTCCAGGAAAGGAATTAAAGCTGTGGCGACGCTGACTATCTGTTTGGGAGAGACATCCATCAGGTCTATTTCTTCAGGACGCATGAACATATAGTGTTCAAACTGCCGTGCTTCGACCATGTCGCTCATATACTGTTTGTGTTCATCCAGCTTGGCATTAGCCTGGGCGACAACATAAGCATCCTCTTTATCTGCCGAAAGATAGATTACCTCATCTGAAACATAGGGCACAATTTTTATCTTGCATACAGGCAATTTTTCCAGTTTGGATGCTGCCTTGGCCGTAATCTCGTTCCCGGATTTGACGATAACTTTGCCTTCCTCGTCTTTTACGGTTTCTCTGGCAATTCTTCCAATCAGTCTCTTGTCGGTATTATCCAGCTCCTTGTTCACAATGAGGTAAGGGCTTTCGATAAAGCCGTACTCATTAATCTTGCTGTAGGTAGCTAATGAACCTATCAAGCCGATATTGGGGCCTTCCGGTGTCTCGATAGGACAGATTCGTCCATAGTGAGAATAATGTACATCGCGGACGTCAAATCCGGCGCGTTCGCGGGAAAGGCCTCCCGGCCCCATGGCGGATAAACGCCGTTTATGGGTTACCTCGGCCAGCGGATTTGTCTGATCCATGAACTGGCTGAGCTGCGATCCACCGAAAAATTCCCTGACTGCCGCCACCACCGGTCGGATATTGACCAGGGCGCTGGACGTTACTGCCTCAGTGGGAATAATGCTCATCCGCTCTTTGACCACTCTCTCCAGGCGCAGTAACCCGATACGGAACTGGTTCTGCAGCAGTTCACCGACAGTACGCACACGCCTGTTCCCAAGATGATCGATATCATCGCCGTGGTCTTCTTCATTGTTAATCAGGATAATGTTCCTTATGATTGCCACGATATCTTCACGGGTTAACGCTCTAAAATCCTTACTGATATTAAGACCCAGCCGGGTATTCAGCTTATAGCGCCCTACATTGCCTAAATCATAGCGCGTAGCGTCAAAAAACAAACTGTTTATCAGCTTGCGGGCATTTTCCAGATTCGGCGGGTCACCCGGCCTCAGCTTACGATAAATATCGATCAGGGCCTCGTTCTCATCTTTAACCCCCAGATCACGCTCAACAGTAGATTTCATATATTGATGGTCTGGGTTCTTGTCCACATCAGCAAATAAACCCAGGAGCTGTTCGTCGGTACCAAATCCAATGGCCCGTAAAAGTGTGCTCATCGGGATTTTCCGTTTACCATCAATCTTACAGGCAACAACATCCCGGTTACTGGTCTCAAACTCCAACCAGGCTCCTCGAGTGGGAATTACCTTACCCGAGCAAAGCACCCGTCCGCTGGTGGGGTCTTCCCGGGCGGTAAAATATACACCGGGCGAACGCAGCAGCTGGCTAACCACAATACGTTCTGCTCCGCTGGTTATAAAAGTCCCCTTGGATGTCATCAACGGGATATCACCGAAAAATAAATCCTGCTCCTTTATCTCTCCGGTCTCTTTAACCAGTAAACGCGTCCTGACATAAAGAGGGGTGGAATAGGTCAAATCTTTCTGCCGGCATTCCTGCTCATTATAACGCGGCTCGCGAAATTCATAGCCGACAAAACTTAACTCCAGACGGTTACCGGTAAAATCTTTTATCGGTGAGATTTCTTCAAATAATTGCTTTAAACCTTTTTCCTGAAACCAGCGAAAAGAATTCAATTGAACTTCGATAAGATTAGGAACCTCTAATATCTGGGGCAAGTGGGAAAAGGATCTGCGGCCATCAGACTTTCCGGGTCCGATACACATTGATACCATACAAACTCCTCAATTTTTATTCTTTAATACTTTTTAAATAATTTATATTTTTTGTACTACAGGAGTACACGAAGACAATTGGACGTGAAGGAATTATCTTGAAATGAAAAAATTATGAGAGGCGCAATCACAAATTCTAATAATAACACCTTTGACAAAAAATGTCAAACCCACCCCTCCCAGCTACTGTATCTAAAGTAGTTTCGGACAGGCAGGTTATAAATTTCTATTCGATTATTGAGTATTATAGCACATTGTTTTTCAGTTTGTGAAGTACACTAACTCCCCTCCGATGAGCGTCATTTCTACTGCGATGTCCTTTAATTGTGTAAAATCTGTATTGAGTGGATCGTGACTTAACGCCACGATATCCGCCTTTTGGCCGGGTATCAGTGAGCCTTTTATCTTTTCTTCAAAGGTAGCATAAGCGGCGTTCCGGGTATACATATTCAACGCTTGCCCGGCGGAAATCGCTTCTTTGCCGGACACTACCTGACCGGATTCAGCCCTGCGGGTAACTGCGGCATAAATTCCCGCCAGCGGATTATTGGAAACCACAGGCGAATCGGAACTCCCCGCTACAACTACCCCATAATCCAGCATGGATTTGAAGGCATACAGCCATTTCTGGGTTTCGGGGGAGACCTGGACCAGATATCTCTCTCCGCTGTAATATACGAAAGACGGCTGGCTTACTACCACTGATTTGAGCAGGCTCAATCTCCGGCTTAGTTCAGGAGGGCATTCGGAACAATGCTCGATCCGGTGACGTCTCTCGATTATCGGGTATTGTTTCTGCGCACGCTCCAGGGCAATTATTGCCGCTTCGACTGAATTTCGCTCAATTGCATGAATAGCAACCTGAAAACCAGCCTCGGTGGCTTCCAAAACCACCTCATTTAATTCGGTCTGCGAAGGATACAGCTTACCGGTAGCCTCGCTTAACATGATTTTCAAGCTCCCTACCCTCAGCTGACTGTCACCGGAACCCGTAGTCAGCCCGGCTTCCTTGAACTGTTTCATAGATGCCGGTCCCCACATCATATAAATCCGACTCTTGATTTTTCCGGATTTTTTCATTTGCCGGTAAAACTGCCACCGCTCGAAATCGTTGGAATGGGTAGCTTCCCCGATTGAGGTAATGCCCAGGGACAGGTACCGGCGGTTAGCCTCGGCAAGTCCCCTGTCCAGTTCTGCTTTATCCACCGGAGGTATTACCTTTTCCCGGAGATGTCCCAGCATCTCAAAAAGAATGCCGTTGGGTTCTCCGGTATTCAGATCGCGTTCAATAATACCCCCCTCGGGTGCTTCGCTCTCATTGGTAATTCCCGCCAATCTCAGCGCTAGGCTGTTAAGAACGCAAGCATGAAGCGACCGGTGTGAGAGCACCACAGGATGATTGGGAGCCGCCTCATCCAGGTCCTGGCGAGTAGGGTGTCTCTTCTCCTGGAGGTAAAACTCATTGTAGTCGGTGCCGCTGATCCATGTGCCTTCGGGTATTGTCTGTGCCTTCCGGCGGACAACTTCCTTGATATCGGTTATCGACCTGACAGCCGCCGGACTCAAGTCCAGGCTTAGCAGCTTATGAACATAGGAAAAGAGATGGCAATGGGCGTCATTGAAACCGGGGACCAGGGTCTTCCCCCGGCAATCAATTACCTTCGTACTCCTCCCCTTGACCTGTCCTATCTCCTGCTCATTCCCGATAAGCCAGATACTATCTCCCCTGACAGCTACTGACCCGGTTCCTGGGATACCTGGCTCAGGGACAGTTATATTCCCATTTTCCAAAATAAGATCGGCGTAAGTCCCCAAATTCCCTCCCCGGATAAACAGTCGATACTCTAACAAATAGTACCAATAATTCAGCTTAAGTTAAAATTCAAAAGGTAAAATTGAAATAACCAAACATCAAGAAACAATAACCAAAAAATAACCAGGCT
>CAZIQW010000053.1:0-4628 GCA_964541585.1 uncultured Dehalococcoidales bacterium
TCTTCCCTTGGGCATGGAATAATTGAACTTCAGGGTTACCGGGTCGGGTGCGGCAACTTGAGATGCCGGAGGCTGAGTCATGGGACTGGAAGGTGCTGTAGATGTGGGGGATGCTGAGGGAGCCGAAGTAGCCGCAGGTTGAGATGAGGCGGGCGGCTGGGTTGTGGGGGCAGATGGGTTTCCACAACCAGTAATAACCAGTGTGCTAACCACGATTAAGACCATCAAGATAACCAGATACCGTTTCATCAAGTATGTCTCCTTCCCTTTTCCAAATTAGCCTGTCTTAAAAATTAGCAGACCTCAATTCATATCAGTAATCATATAGGACAGCGCTAAGTATAAATCAAATACTTGCCCTTGTCAATACCTTACTAACTGGATAGTAGAGAAATCAATATCGAGAAACGCAACAAACTTATAGCCCGACTTTCCGGTTAGTAGAGTATTGACAAGAATGAATATTTCCATTATACTGGGCGTTATCCTATTGCGAATATTGAATAATTTCCCTGTCCCAGGTATATTCGGGACCTTTGACTTATCAAATAAATATCGCGGCGTTTCTCAAGATTTTTCACACTTACCCCGATAATTATGCATTATATCAAGGGAGGTAAGATGGAACAGAAAAGTCAGCCAGTTCCACATTCCCACTTCTCATTAGTAGTGGAGCGCGTCAGTCAGGGCATGGCAGCTATCGGTGCCATAATGCTCAGTGTTATGATGTTTATTTCAATCGCAGACATCTCCGGACGTTATTTTTTCATTCATCCGATAAAAGGGACTTTCGAACTGGTAGGGATTCTCATGGTGGTAATAGGAACGTTCGGAATGGCCCAGTGCCAGCTGCAGAAAAGAAACCTCAGAATTGATATCGTTGCTAACCGCCTTTCTTCAAAAGCACAAATCATTTTGTTTATCCCTGCTTATCTGGTCTGCGTGATAACAACCGGTCTGATATGCTGGCAAGGGGCACTGTTAACCCACGAATATCTTTATGCGGGAAGTCTCGGCAAGACCATAGATTTGCATATACCCTTTTGGCCCATCATGCTTCTGATGTCCATCGGTTTCGGCTGGACCTGTGTCATTTTCCTTATCGATCTTTATAATACCTGTTTAAAGCTGGTGAAATAATGAGCAATGTTGAAATAGGCCTGATTGGTACGGCAGCACTGGTAGTCCTCTTAATGATGGGAATACATGTCGGTTTTGCCCTGATTATTACCGGTCTCATAGGCTATGCAATGATAGCCGGATTTGAGGCTTCACTGAGCAATATGATTTTGCTGACCTTTGAAAGATTAAATAATTACTATTTTGCGGTACTTCCGCTCTTCATACTGATGAGCGCCTTCATCTCCCAGACCGGAATCGGAAAAGAAGCATACCAGGCAGCCCGTGCCTGGTTCGGACACTTCAAAGGCGGCCTGGCAATAGCCACAGTATTTGCCTGCGCGCTTTTTGCCGCTTGCGCCGGTACCAGTTTAGCCGGCACGGTAGTCATGGGACAGGCTGCATTCCCGGAAATGCGGCGGCTGGGTTATAGCGAACGCTTGTCCGCTGCGGTTATATCCGCTGGAGGCACGCTGGGCGTTTTAATACCGCCCAGTATGGGGTTTATCATGATAGGTATATTAACCGACCTGTCTATTGGTAAACTTTTTATGGCAGGCATTTTACCGGGAATCACCGTGGTCATATTTTACTCACTTACCATTCTAATATGGTGCAGAATAAATAAAAACCTGGCCCCAAGCGCGATTTCAATACCCTGGAAAGAAAGATTCTGGTCGATTAGACTAACCTGGCCGGCAGTACTGCTGTTTATCCTGATAATGGGCGGTTTATACGGGGGTGTTTTTACTCCCACAGAAGCAGCGGCAGTGGGCGCTTTCGGCGCTTTCGTGATTCCGATGGCCAAGAGACAGATGACTCCGAAAATCTTCTGGACATCCCTGGTTGACACGGCCACAATGAGTGGAATGATTGTGGCCATGATTATTGGTGCGTTCCTGTTCAACTCCTTCATCACCATTACCCAGATTCCCACCGCCATCAGTGATTTTATTGCTGTTTTACAGGTAAACCGGTGGATTATCATGGCTATCATCATTATTTTCTATGTCATTGCCGGTATGTTCTTCGATGTTCTCGCCGTCGCCCTTCTGACCATTCCTATCCTGTTCCCTGTGGTAGATAGTCTGGGATTCAATTTGATATGGTATAGCGTTATCATGGTAAGGGTAATAGAAATCGGCATGATTACGCCGCCTTTCGGTATCAACCTTTTTGGTCTGGCTGCGATTGTTGACGTTAAACTGGGTACCCTTTACCGTGGAATAATGCCCTTCGTGATATTTGATTTACTGAATGTTGTGCTTCTCTGTTTCTTCCCGATAATCGCCACTTACCTGCCCAGCAGGATGTGATAATAAGCAGCTAAAAAGGAGACATGAAGTTGGCTGGAGGATTTACAGGGAAAATTCTTTTTGTTAATCTATCAAACGGAAATATAAGAGAAGAGGTTCCCGATGAGAAATTCTACCGGGACTTCATCGGGGGATACGGTGTTGGGGCCAGGGTACTCTACAGCCAACAGAAGGGTGGAATCAATCCTCTGGGGCCGGAAAACACGCTTGGTATTGTCACCGGAATCCTCACCGGAACTCCTGTTCCCCTTGGCTGCCGATATGCTGTAGTGACGAAGTCCCCCCTTACCGGAGGATGGGGAGATTCGAACTGCGGAGGGCACTTTGGACCTCATCTCAAATTCGCCGGCTATGACGGAGTGTTTTTTCAGGGCATTTCCGAAAAGCCGGTTTATCTTTTCATTGATAACGGCAAGGCAGTTATCAAAGATGCCAGCCATCTCTGGGGTAAATACACCTCCGAAACTGAAGACTGGTTACAGTCAGAACACGGGAATACAGCTAAAGTTGTCAGTATCGGTCCGGCAGGTGAAAGACAGTGTTTGATTTCCGGTCTTATCACCAATAAGGGTTCTGCTGCAGCGCGTTCGGGAGTAGGGGCCGTTATGGGCTCCAAAAAACTCAAGGCAGTGGTAGTCAACGGTGATATGAAAGTCCCTCTGGCTGATAATGAAGCAGCCAGCAGATTGAGAAAAGAACATATCGCTGAACTGAGAAAACCAGTCCTTGAGGGTTTACACAAGTACGGCACCGCCAGTCATGCCGACCTCTCAGTACACAGCGGTGATACTCCGGTCAAGAACTGGGGTGGAGTGGGAGTTAGCGCCATGCCGGATGTCCGGGGACTCCATAAAGATGTGCTGTCGGCTAACGTAGAGAGCCGAACGGGATGCTGGCACTGTCCTGTTGCCTGCCGCGGTAAACTGGCAGAGGGAACCGGAAATTACAGATATCCATCCGGCACTTTCCGGCCGGAATACGAAACCCTGGCTGCTTTTGGGGCGATGTGTCTTAACAGCGATGGCGAAGTAATAGCCATGGCTAACCATATCTGCGATAATTACGGACTGGACACCATCTCCGCGGGCACTACCATCGCCTTTGCCATGGAATGCTACGAAAAAGGTCTCATCACCAAAGAGGATACCGGAGGTATTGAGTTGACCTGGGGCAATCCTCAGGCAATAATCGCCATGACCGAGATGATGGCTAAGAGAGAAGGCTTTGGCGACGTTCTAGCTGATGGGGTCAAGATGGCAGCCGAGCGAATTGGCAAGAACGCCGAAGAATACGCGGTACATATTGGCGGGCAGGAATTAGGAATGCATGACCCCAAATTTGACTTCCCTCCATGGATAGGCACCCCGACAGCTGCTAAATATCAGATGGACGCTACACCCGGCAGGCACGCATCGGGTTTTGGCCCGACTAACTTCCAGGGATTTTTTGTCAATGCCGCCGGTCTTTGTCTACATATGAACCCAATGGTAGTAAATCATGAAAAATTTTTAACTGATTTCATGACCGCTGTCACAGGCTGGGAATATTCTGTAGAAGAGATGCTCAGGACCGGTGACAGGATTGCTACCATGCGGCACGTTTTTACGCTGAGGGAAAATGATAATCCCCTGAAACGCAAAGTGCATCCCAGGATAATCGGTCGGCCTCCGCATGAAGAAGGCCCGCTGGCCGGTGTATCCGCAGACATAGAAGCCCAGGCATACTGGAATCTCGGCGCAATGGACTGGGACCGTGTCACAACTAAACCAAGCAAGAAAAAACTTCTGGAGCTGGGATTGGATGATATTGCTCAGGAGCTATGGCCGCCCAAGCCGGCTCCTGAATTTATTCCTCTCTAGGATTCAGGATTTATGTTCAAGTGTAAGGTGTATATGTTCGGGCTGCCCCAGGAAATAACTGATTTCCGTGAAGTGGAGCTAGATCTTGAAGACGGGGCAAGATTAAAAGAAGTGATTACCGCTCTCAAGAATACAATCCCCTCGCTGGAAGGAACGGTTATTCGAGCCGGCGAAGAGCGTTTAATGGACCTCTACAAATTCAACGTCAACGGACATTTCTACTATGATGACGATATGGAACTCGTAGTTACCAGCAGTGACAGAATCGCCTTGCTTACCCCGGTTACCGGAGGATAATGAGCTCAATCCCCGGTTATTTCTGATTAATGCACCG